>NZ_JAVCWL010000019.1:0-163415 GCF_030846505.1 Massilia pseudoviolaceinigra
CCAATCGAAACACTTTTGTTTCTAATCGGAATCTGACCGCGGTTAGGAAGTGTTGCTGGTTGATATGGCAGACGCATAGCCGCACACGGCTGGCGTAAAGTGCTTTGAAGAAAACGCCCGCTCGGCTACCATCGTTCTCATAGCGGTGCGCGGCGCCGCGTTTGATGCGGCGGAGGCTCGGGCAGTGTCGTTTTCATCACGTTCAACCCTGCCGTCCATCCGCTCGAAGACCGCCAAGCTGGTCCTCGCCTGCGCCTTGCCGACCCTGGTCGGCTTCGCCGCCCTGTCCTACGACTCCTTCCAGCGCGAGCATCAGAACCTGCTGCGCGACGCCGAACGGCTGGCGCAAAATGTGCTCCAGGCCGCCGAGCGCGATCTCGATGCCGGCGAAACCGCAGCCCGTGCCCTTGCCAGTTCGCCCAGCCTGACCAGCGGCGACCTGGCCGACTTCCACTATCAGGCGCGCAGCATCCTGGGCCCGGAATTCCCCGGCTACGCCTTCGTGCTGAGCGACCTCGATGGCAAGCCGCTGCTCAATACCCGCGTCGCCCACGGCCTGCCGCTGCCGCCGAACGGCAACCTCGAGACCATCCGCCAGGTGGCCGTCAGCGGCCTGGCCGCCACCTCGGACCTGTACCGCGCTACGCCGAGCGCCCCCTACACCGTCTCGGTCGAGGTGCCGGTGCGGCGCCACGGCGAGGTGGTGTACGTGCTGTCGGCCCAGTTGCGCCCCGAACGCTTCAATCAGCTGCTGGCCGACCAGCGCCTGCCGCCACGCTGGAACGCCCAGTTGTTCGACCGGCGCGACATCTTTGTCGCGCGCAGCATCGCTCCCGAAAAGTTCATCGGCGCGCTGGCGCGCCCGGAAATGGCCGACCTGGCGCACCGCGCCAATGCCGGCACGATGGAACTGACCTCGCGCGAAGGCGTGCGCGTCATCTCCAGCCTGCAGCGCTCACCCAGGCGTGGCTGGTACGCCACGGTCGCCCTGCCGCGCGACGCGGCCTATGAGGCCATGCGCGAGGCGCTGGCCAGCGTGTTCCTCAGCGTGGCCGCGCTGCTGGTGGTGGGCTTTGCCGCCGCGTGGAGCATCGGGGGCGTGATCGGGCGCTCGGTGCGTTCCCTGTGCGCGCCAGCGGCGGCGCTCGGCCGCGGCGAGCCGATGGCACTGCCGCCGATGCAGATCCGCGAAGTGGCCGACGTGGCCGGCGCCCTGCAGCACATGGACGGCGAGCTGCAGCGCTACCGCAACGACCTCGAAACCCTGGTCGCGGAACGCACCGGCGAACTGGAACGCGCCAACGCCCTGCTCGAAACCGTGTACGCGACCGCGCCGGTGGGCCTGGCCCTGCTCGACGCCGACCTGCGCATCGTCATGGTCAACGAGTACCTGGCGGCGGTCAACGCGATGCCGGTGGCCGCCCATCTGGGGCACACCCTGACCGAGCTGCTCGGCCCCCTCGGTGTCGAATACGAGCAGGCATACCGCCAGGTGCGCGATACCGGCCTGCCGATCAAGTCGGTGCACGAATCGCGCCCGGTGCCCGGCTCGCCCGATGTGGAAAGCCACTGGGTGACCAGCTACCATCCGGTGTTCGGCCCCGACCACGCGCTGGTCGGCATCAGCGCCGTGGTGCTCGATGTCAGCGAGCGCAAGCTGCTCTCGGATCGCCTGCGCGACGTCAACGAGCAGTTCCGCGCGCTATACGAAATGTCGGGCGACGCCCATATGCTGGTCGCCCAGGGCGCCGGTTTCATCGGCGGCAACCAGGCCGCGGTGCGCATCTATGGCTGCGCCACCATCGAGGAATTCCTGACCCTGTCGCCGGCCACCACCTCGCCCGAGTTCCAGCCGGACGGGCGCCGTTCCGACGAGAAGGCCGAACAGTTCATCCGCTACGCGATCGAAACGGGCAGCCATCATTTCGAGTGGCTGCACATGCGCCGCGACGGCACGCTGTTCAATGCCGACGTGCTCCTCACCAGCGTGAACATCGGCGGCAAGGGCATTTTGCAGTCGACCGTGCGCGATATCAGCGAGCGCGTGGCGGCCGAGAAGGCCCTGCGCGCCACCAGCGAGCGGCTCGAACAGAGCGAGCGCTTCATCCGCACCGTCACCGACAACGTGCCCGGCATGGTGGCCTACTGGGACGCGGAACTGCGCTGCCAGTTCGCCAACCGCCGCTACCTGGAGCTGTTCGGGCGCAGCGCCACCGGCATGACCGGCGCGCGCATGGATGATATTCTCGGCCCCGAAACGATGGCCGACATCGCGCCGCACCTGCGCGAGGTCCTGGACGGCAAGGCCACCCATTTTGCGCGCGACCTGCATGAGCCGTCCGGCGAGGTGCGCCATACCTGGGCCAATTACATCCCCGACTTCGATGAAGAAGGGGCGGTGCGCGGCTTCTATGTGCTCATTTCGGACGTGTCGGAACTCAAGCGCACCGAGTTGCGCCTGCAGTCGCTCAACGAGCAGCTGATCCAGGCGCTGGAACGGGCCGAATCGGCCAGCAGCGCGAAAAGCCAGTTCCTGGCCAATATGAGCCACGAAATCCGCACCCCGATGAATGCCATCATGGGCCTGGCGCGCCTGCTCGAGGAAGGGTCGCTGGAACGGCGCGAGCGCAGTTATGTCGCCAAGATCAAGATGTCGACCCGCTCGCTGATGGGCATCCTGAGCGACGTGCTCGATTTTTCCAAGATCGAAGCGGGCCAGCTGGTGCTCGAATCGTCGCCGTTCCCGCTGTGCCAGGTCCTCGACAGCATCTCGGTGCTGTTGTCGGCCAACGCCTGGAGCAAGGGCGTGGAACTGGTGTACGCGGTGGCGCCGGACGTGCCGCTGACCGTGGTGGGCGACGCGCTGCGGCTCGAACAGGTGCTGCTGAACCTGATCGGGAACGCCATCAAGTTCACCGAACAGGGCGAAGTGGTGCTGTCGATCACGCGCCGCAGCCAAGCCGATGGTGTGGTGGTGCTCGATTTCGCGGTACGCGACAGCGGCATCGGCATCGCGCGCGAGCAGCAGGAGCACATGTTCGACGCGTTTTCGCAAGGCGACACCTCGACCAGCCGCAAATACGGCGGCACCGGGCTGGGACTGGCGATCTGCCGCCGTCTGGTAGGGCTGATGGGCGGCACCCTGGGCGTGCGCAGCGAACTTGGCGCCGGCGCCGAGTTCCATTTCGATTCGGTCTTCGGCGCGGCCAAGGCCGACGACGTGGCCGTGCTGCCATCCCTGCCGCCCGGCGCGGTGCACTCGGTCCTGGTGGTGGACGACAACCGCAGTGCGCGCGATGCCGTTGTCCGCCTGTGCGCCAGCTTCGGATGGGTGGTCGACAGTGCCGCCAGCGGCGCCGAGGCGCTCGAACTGCTGCGCGCGGCCGGCCGCGCCGGCCCTCCCTACGATCTGATGTTCCTCGATACGGCGATGGCGGAGCTGGACGGCATCGCGGTGTTGACCTTCGCGCGCGCCGATCCGGCCATCGTCATGCCGCGCTGCGCGCTGATGGTGGCCGAGAGCGCGCGCGAGCAGCTGGTGGCACTGCAGGAAGACCTGAAACTGGACGCCATCATGAGCAAACCGGTGACGCGCCTTTCCCTGATAACGACGGCGATCGAGCTCCATACCGGGAAAGCGGCGCCCGATGCGGCGCCCGAGCTGCCGCTGGCGGGCCGTCTCAAGGGCATGTACGTGCTGCTGGTCGAAGATAACCAGATCAACCAGGAAGTGGCGAAGTACATCCTGCTGCACGCCGGCGCCGCGGTCGACATCGCGGGCAACGGGCGCATCGCGGTCAGCATGCTGGCCGATGCCCCCAGCCGCTACGATGCGGTGCTGATGGATATCCAGATGCCGGTCATGAATGGTTACGAGGCGGCCGAAGCGATCCGGCGCATGGGCGTCAAGGCGCTGCCGATCGTTGCAATGACCGCCAACGCGATGGAAGAGGACCGCCACCATGCCATCGCGGCGGGCATGAACGCCCATGTGGCCAAGCCGATCGACGTGGACAATCTGGTCAACACCCTGATCCGGGTCACGTCGGCGGGCGCTGTGCGCGAAGCCCATGCGCCCGGAAGCATGGGGCATGGGCCCAAGGCCGCGCTGCCCGACAGCGTGCGCGCGCTCGACATCCCGGGCATCGACCTGGCATCGACCCTGCCGCGCTTCGGTGGCAATATCGATAACTTTGTAACCTTGTTCAAGCGCTTCGAGAGTTCGCAGGGCCAGACCCTGGACGAGGTGCGCGCGCTGCTGCGCGGCGAGGAACGCCAGGAGGCGATCCAGCTGGTGCACCGCCTGCGCGGCGTGGCGGCCAACCTGGGGGCGAGCGAGCTGGCGGCGCTCGCCTTCGACTTTGAACAAGCCTTGCGCGGGGCCGGCAGCGCCGAACTGACGGTGCGCCTGGGGGCGCTCGACAAGGCGCTGCAGGCGGTGTTCGAGACCGCGCGCGCCCTGCCCGCGCCGGCGGCGGCCGGTGTGCAGCCGGGGGCACAAGACCCGGTACAAATAAACGCGGCGCTGGCGGATCTTCTGAGTTTGCTTCAGAATAACAATCTGAAGGCCATGGCGGCATTTGACGCATTGCGTCCGGTTCTGGACGCGGCCCTGGCCCCGGCGGTGGTGAGCGCGCTGGGCGATGCCGTCGCCACGCTCGGTTTTGCCAACGCCGCGCTGCAGGTGCAAGAGATTTTGAAACGAAGGGACCATGCATGAGTTGGACCGATATGGCGAGGAACGGGCGTATCCTGATCGTCGACGACGCGATGGAAAACATCCAGATCCTGCACCAGGCCTTGCAGGACGAGCACGACGTGCTGTTTGCGATGAACGGCGCCAAGGCGCTGCATATTGCCCAGAACCAGCGCCCCGACCTGATCCTGCTCGATGCGATGATGCCCGACATGGACGGTTACGCGGTGTGCAGGGCCTTGCGCGAGTCGGGAGCGACGCGCGACATTCCCATCATTTTCGTCACGGCGCTCAAGACCCCCGAGGATGAAACGCGCGCACTCGAAGCCGGCGCCGCCGATTTCATCACCAAGCCGGTCAACGCGGCGGTGGTGCGGGCACGCGTGCGCACCCAGCTGACGGTCAAGCGCCAGAGCGATGCGCTGCGCGAGCTGACCCTGACCGATGGCCTGACCGGGGTGGCCAACCGGCGCGGCTTCGACGAAGCGATGGATACCGAATGGCGGCGCTGCGCGCGCGCCCGCATGCCGATCGCGCTGATCATCGCCGATATCGACCATTTCAAGGCGTACAACGACGCGTATGGCCATCAGGCCGGCGACGACAGCCTGGTGCAGGTGGGAGGCGCGATGCGGCGCGCGGCGGCGCGGCCCCAGGATCTGGTGGCGCGCTACGGCGGCGAGGAATTCGTGATCCTGCTGCCGCAGGAAGACAAGCGCGGTGCCGAAGTGGTGGCCAGGAAGCTGCTCGACGAGATCGCGCTGCTGGCCATTCCGCATGAAAAATCAGGCGCGTCACCGTGGCTGACCCTGAGCATTGGGGTGGCCAGCCTGATGCCCGGCGATGGCCTGTTGCCGGGTGGGCTGATCAAGACGGCCGATGCGCTGCTGTATGAAGCCAAGGCGGGTGGGCGCAACCGCTACTGCCTACAGCCGGATTAAGACAAGCGCCGGGTTGTTCCCGCGCCAGGGCGGAACAACAAGATTGACGTCGGCTCAGAACTCTTCCCAATCATCCGTCCCCGCAGCGGCCACCTCGCGCTTGCGGCCAGCCGCCGGACTAGCCGCGCGCATGGGCCGCTCCACCGGCACCCTCGCCTCCACCTTGCGCGGCGCCGGCTTGGTCCGTCCGTCCGCCGCGCCGGCCGGCAGCTTGAACACACTGACCACGCCAGCGAGCGTTCCCGCCTGATCCTGCAGCGCTCCGGCGGCCGCCGCGGCTTCCTCCACCAGCGCGGCATTTTGCTGCGTCACCTCGTCCATCTGCGTGATCGCCCGGTTGATCTGCTCGATCCCGGCCGTCTGCTCCACGCTGGCCGCCGTGATCTCGCCCATCATGTCGGCCACGCTCTTGATACTCGTGACAATCGCCTGCATGGTCGATCCGGCACGGTCAACCAGCTCGCTGCCCTGCGCGACCTTGTCCACCGAGTCGTCGATCAGCATCTTGATTTCCTTGGCCGCCGCCGCCGAGCGCTGCGCCAGGTTGCGCACCTCGCTGGCCACCACCGCGAAGCCGCGTCCCTGTTCGCCCGCGCGCGCCGCTTCGACCGCCGCGTTGAGCGCCAGGATATTGGTCTGGAACGCGATCCCTTCGATCACGCTGATGATGTCGACAATCTTGCGCGAGGACTCGTTGATCGACCCCATCGTGTCGACCACCTGCGCCACCACCGAACCACCCTGCACCGCCACGTGCGAGGCCGAGATGGCCAGCTGGTTGGCCTGGCGCGCATTGTCGGCATTCTGCTTCACGGTCGACGTCAGCTGCTCCATCGACGACGCCGTCTCTTCCAGCGAACTGGCTTGCTGCTCGGTGCGCGTGGACAGATCGAAGTTGCCGCTGGCGATCTGGCTCGACGCGGTCGCAATCGCATCGGTGCCGCTGCGCACCTGGCTGACGATATTGCGCAAGCCGGCGTTCATGTCGCCCAGGGCATGCAGCAGCTGCCCCGTCTCGCTCGACGATCCGGGCGCAATGTGGGCGCTCAGGTCTCCCGCCGCCACCGTCCGGGCCACCTTGACCGCGTCATTGATTGGCCGCGTGATCGAACGCGTGATCCACCACGCGGCCACCACGCCGATCATGAGCGCCAGCGCGCCCTGCCACAGCATCATCGTTCGGGCGTCGGCGATGCTGTCCGAAACCGCGGCGCTGGCCGCTTCGGCCAGCCGCTTTTGCAGGGCGGCCAGGGCGGTAATGGACGTCTGCAGCGCGTCGAGCGCCGGCAGCGTCTCCGAGCGCATCAGGGTCGACGCTTCGTCACGCTGGCCTTCGGTGATCAGTTTGTCGACGCGCGAGTACGAGGCGACGTAGACGGCGCGCTCGCGCATCACCCTGGCCAGCAGTTCGCGCCCGTCGCGTGAATCGATCAGCTTCTCGAGCGTGGCCAGCGCGGTGGAGATCAGCTTCTTGTTCGCTTCGATGCGCTGGCGGACGTTGGCCAGCTGCGCCGGGTCGGTGACGATGAACAGTTCGAGCGTCCTGCGCGCATTGGCGCGCGTGCCGACGTTGATCTCGTTGGCCGCTTCGGCCTTGACCCACTCGTGGTCGACCATGCGCGCGGTGCTGGCGCCAGCGCTGTTGAGCAAGGTGATGCCGGTGGCGACCAGGGTCCCCATCAGCAGCAGCACAAGGCCGAAACCGGCCCCCAGACGAACACCGATCTTCAAGTTCGCAATTTTCATCCGGACTCCTGGCTGATGAGCACACGACAGAACAACGACAGCTACCCGTCAGCCCATACTAGTCCCATACGCGGCCGGGATTGGCCCGTGCATATTGATAGTTGCGGTGCCGGTTGGGGAGGTGCAGATGGCGGGACCGGCGGCCCCGCCGGGGAGGTCAGGAGTAGCGGCGCATCAGCAGTTCGGCCACGCACACCGGTTTGGCGCCACCCTCGTTCTCGACGACGACGCTCCATTCGAGCTGCGCGCCGCCTTCGATGGACTCGACCTGCTGCAAGGTCAGGCGCGCCCGGACACGGCTGCCGACCGGCACCGGAGCGGGGAAGCGCACTTTGTTGAGGCCATAGTTGACGACCATCTTCGCATCGACCATGCGCAACGTCCTGCCGAACAGGCCGGAAATGAGCGACAGTGTCAGGTAACCATGCGCCACCGGGCCGCCGAAGGGCGACTCGCGCGCGCAGCGTTCCTGGTCGACGTGGATCCACTGGTGGTCGTCGGTTGCGTCGGCGAACAGGTTAACGCGTTCCTGGGTGATTTCGAGCCAGTCCGACACGGCCAGCTCCTGCCCCACCAGCGCCTGCATGTCGGCCAGGCTGGAAAATTCACGCATTGCCGTCCTCCTTCGGGCGGCGCCCGAACATGCCCATGCCTTCGATCGTGCATGCCACCTCGCCGTGCTGGTTGACGGCCTGCCACGTCGACCAGACCACCCCGCGGTCGGGACGCGAGCTCGATGGCTTGAGCGCCGTGGTGATGTAGCTGACGGTGAGCGTGTCGCCGGCGCGCACCGGCTGCAGCCAGCGCACCTTGTCCAGTCCCGGAGAGCCCATGCTCGACGAGGTGCCCAGCACGCTGTCGACCACCATGCGCATCATCATGCTGCAGGTATGCCAGCCGCTGGCGATCACGCCGCCGAAAATGGACGCCGTGGCCGCGTCGTGGTCGACGTGAAAAGGCTGCGGGTCGAACTGGGTGGCAAAGGCGATGATTTCTTCCTCAGTCACGGTGCGGCTGCCGACCGGAATCTCCTGGCCGACGTAAAAGTCCTCGAAATACCATGTGGTCGTGGTCATGCCATGTCGCCCGCGGCGAAACCCGGCTGCGCGATGAAGCGCTGCAGGTGGTGGTCGGAGTCGCCCAGCGAGAGTTCGATCATGGTGAGCCGCTTGAAGTGGTGCGCGGCCGGCAGTTCGTCGGTCACGCCCATGCCGCCGTGCAGCTGGACCGCCTGCTGGCCGACGAACTTGAGCGCCTGGCCGACGCGGAACTTGGCCGCCGACACGGTGCGGCGGCGTTCTTCCGCGTCCGTTGACGCAAGGCGCACCGCGGCCAGCAGCGCCATCGAGCGCGCCTGCTCCAGGTGAATGTACATGTCGGCCATGCGATGCTGCAGCGCCTGGAATTTGCCGATCGGCGCGCCGAACTGGGTGCGCGTCTTGAGGTAGTCGAGCGTGGCGGCAAAAATGGCTTCCATCGCGCCCAGCGCTTCGGCGCACAGCAGGCCCGCGCCGTAATCGGCGCCGGCGTCGAGCAGGTCCCAGCCCTGGCCTTCAAGGCCGATCAGGTTCTCGAGCGGGACCTGGACGTTGGCGAAGGTGATGTCGGCGGCGCGCTGGCCGTCGAGCGTGCGGTAGTCGCGCACGGCCACGCCGGCGGAATCGAGCGGCACCACGAACAGCGACACACCGTCCGCGCCGCGCTGGGGACCGCCGCTGCGCGCCGAGACAATCAGGCTGCCGGCCTGGGCGCCGTGAATCACCACGCTCTTGTGGCCATTGAGCGTAAAGCCGCCGCCACTGGCCAGCGCCGTGGTGGCGATGTCGGACAGGTCGTGGCGCGACTGTTTTTCAGCCAGCGCGCAGGCCAGTTTGAGTTCGCCGCCGGCCACTTGCGCCAGCAGATCGGGATGCTTGCCGCCCAATGCGAGGAAATGCGCACCGAGCACGGTGGCGAAATACGGTTCGACCACCAGAGCGCGCCCCAGCTCCTGCATGACGACGAACATGTCGACCGCCGTGCCATTGAAGCCGCCCTGCTCTTCCGGCACCGGCAAGGCCAGCATGCCCAGTTCCGCCAGCGCGGCCCATGCGGCGTCGGAGGTGCCCGCGCTTGAACGAACGATTTTCTTGCGCGTCTCGAAGCTGTAGTCCTTGGTCACCCAGCGCTTGAGGGCATCGGCGAAGGCCAGCTGTTCTTCCTTGAAGTTGAAATCCATGTTCAGTCCCTCACAGGCCCAGGATCATCTGGGTGATGATATTGCGTTGAATCTCGTTCGAGCCGCCATAGATGGAGGTCTTGCGGAAATTGAAGTAGTGCGCGGCCAGCGGCGCGGCGTCGTCGTCGCCGAAGACGCTGTGCGGCGTCTCCGATTCGAGGTAGGCGGGGTCGAACGGCAGCGCCATCGGACCGACCGCTTCGACCATCAGTTCGGTCAGCGTCTGCTGGATTTCGGTGCCGCGCACCTTGAGCACCGACGCTTCCGGACCGGGCGCCTTGTGCTCCTGCGCCAGCACGCGCATGACGGTCATCTCCAGCGCCATCAGTTCGATTTCGAGGGTGGCCACCTTGGCGGCGAACAGCGGGTCGCCGATCAGCGGCTTGCCGTTCTTGCTGCGCTGCGCGGCGATGCGCTTGAGGGTGGCCAGTTCGCGCTTGGAGCGGCCCACGGCGGCGATGCCGGTGCGTTCGTGGCCGAGCAGGTATTTGGCGTAGGTCCAGCCCTTGTTTTCCTTGCCGACCAGGTTTTGCACCGGCACGCGCACGTTATCGAAGAAGACTTCGTTCACTTCGTGGTCTTCGTCGAGCATGATGATCGGGCGGACCGTCACGCCGGGGCTGTGCATGTCGATCAGGAGGAAGGAAATGCCTTCCTGCTTGCGCACGCCGCTGTCGGTGCGCACCAGGCAGAAGATCATGTCGGCATGCTGGGCCAGGGTGGTCCAGGTTTTCTGGCCGTTGACCACGTAAACGTCGCCATCGCGTTCGGCGGTGGTCTTGAGCGACGCGAGGTCGGAGCCGGCGCCCGGTTCCGAGTAGCCCTGGCACCACCAATCCTCGCACGACAGGATACGCGGCAGGAAGTGGGCTTTCTGTTCGTCGCTGCCGAAGGCCATGATAACCGGGGCGACCATATTCACGCCGAACGGCAGGATCGGCGGGGTGCCGGCGCGGGCGCATTCTTCTTCCCAGATGTGGCGCTGCACGGCGCTCCAGCCAGGGCCGCCGAATTCGGTGGGCCAGCCCGGCGCCACCCAGCCTTGCTTGGCCAGGGTCTGGTGCCAGCGCACGTAGTCGTCCTTCGACAGGCGCAGATGCTTGCGCACCTTGTGCTGCAGATCGGCCGGAAGATGGGCGTCGAGGAAGGCGCGCGCTTGGTCGCGGAACGCCAGGTCCTCGCTCGTATAGTTCAGGTCCATACAGTCTCCTTGTTGTTATCGCCTAAAAATAGCACGACCGTTCACAATGATTGTACCCGAAAAAATCGCGCCGGGAAGACGGCTTTTGCCGACCTCAATATCGGCCCACGCGGCATGCCGCGAGGCGGTAAACTGCGAGTTCAGATCACCTCGAGCGACAATTCAATGAGAACAGACAGCCGCCTTTCCCGCGTGCTCCATGTGCTGCTGCACATGGCCAGGCATGACGGGCCTTTGACATCGGAACACATCGCGAAGATGCTCGATACGAATCCCGTGGTGGTGCGGCGCACCATGGCCGGCTTGCGCGAAGCGGGCTACGTGACGTCCGGTGCGGGCAAGCACGGCGGCTGGTCGATGGCGTGCGATTTGGGGTCGGTGACGCTGCTCGACATTCATCGCGCGGTGGGCGGGCCGCATCTGTTTGCAATTGGCGTGGATAACGACCATCCAAATTGCGCCGTGGAACAGGTGGTCAACCAGGCGCTGGGAGACGCGCTGCGCCGGGCGGAGGCGATTCTGATCGAGAGCCTGGGTAATGTCGTGCTGGCGGACCTGGCGCAGCAGTTCGACCAGTTGTGCGTGGACGGTGGATGGGACAAGACGGCGCGGCATGCAGTACCGGGCCGCGCCGGCTAGCCCATGAGCGCGTCTGTCGTCAGATCATGGACCGGCCGGTGTCCTGGCAGTAATTACCCAAAAGTGGCCAGGACGCTACGACATGCTGTTAAACCGTTATGATCACGGAACTTTTCCACGCAACAGCCATGCGCCATCTTTGCCAGTGAGTAAGCGACCGGATCCTCACCGTCGTCCAGGGGAAACATCAGACCTTACGGTCGTTTATGCCAGACAGGATACATGCCCGTGAACTTGATCTTGGAAAGAACTGAACAGGTCGCCTTTTTCACGAACATGAGAGAGGTGTTGGCTGCTGCGGGCATCGCCGCTCAAGACTACGACTGGTATCTCAGTAACATTGAAACCAATTTCACGCCACCGGGATTCTCCGCCGACGATCAATGGATGGGCGGCGAGGCGTTGGCATGCCTGCTTCGGGAACATGATGTCCAGTTTATCTGGGCAGTCTTCAGTGCTGTGGCAAAAGGCTTTCGGTCCGGCGTAACGGCCGCGCCCTTCGTAGATGGCAATCCTGATTACTGGAACGGCGCACAGGTCATCCCTCAACTGGACGGCGCTCTATTCGAAATCGCCTGCTGGGACAGCAGTGCGACGATACTCATCAACCTTCCGGCGCACGCTCAGCGCTCGTTCATTGCCACATTTTCCGACACCCAGCCGCTACCAGGAGGCCGGACGGCACGGCAATAAAAGCTCCCATGCCATTTACCTTATGCCATCCGGCCATCGTGATTCCCTTGCATCGATATGCAAGCGATGTCACCTCCCTGCCGGCGCTGGTGATCGGCAGCATGATGCCGGATTTCGTCTACTTCTTTGCCTTTGGCGTCAGTGGCAGCTTCAGTCACAGCGTGCCCGGGATATTCCTGTATTGCGTCCCCGTCGGCGCCCTGGTCTTTCTGCTCTATTACGCACTGTTGAGGCAGGCATTCCTTGCCTGGTTGCCGCAGGATGTCAGCGCGCGCATGGCGTGGCAAATTCCCATGCCCTTGCAAAGTGTGCGAGCGGCATCGGTCATGCTCGGTTCACTGGCAATCGGCGCGTCGACCCATATATTCTGGGATACTTTCACTCACCCGGATACGCTCCTTGTCTCCCGCCTCAAACTGCTAAGCACGCTTGTGTCGGTCGGCGGCCACGATATACCCGTATTCAAAGTTCTTCAGCACGCGAGCAGCCTGGTGGGGCTCATCGTTATCGCCAGCTGTACCGCCGCCTGGTTTTCACGCAGCAAGCCCGGCCCGGCTCCTCAACCATGTTTCAGCGACCGGCAGCGGCTCCTGGCCGTGGCCACCGTTGGGGCTGCAAGCGCGCTTGGGGGCGCATGGGGCTTACTGTTTCAACGCGTAACACCGACTCAACACCAAATTTTCAACATGGTCACCACGGGCATGGCTTCAGGAGCAATCGCCATCGTGCTCGTTTGCGTCGCCTGGACAGCACACGTCCGTATTCGGACGCGGGCACGCTGAGGCCACACCGAGGAGGACGTCAGCGGCCTGGGGACGATGTTCTGCCCCCTTGGCAAGATGCTATGCTGAGCGCAACGGCCGGGTTCGGCCGAACGCGGACGTTTCCTCAACAAAAACCAGCAGGAACGGCCTGATACAAGCGACTGTCGTCATGTTGTCGTCACTTTGCCGGGGTATTGCCGCAGGCGATACGTGGAGCTTTCCGTCGTTTAAATGGATCATGCAGTTGCCTCCACCATACAAGACTTTGAATAGCATAAAGAATGATGATCAATTCCGCGTTAGTGAAAAAACTTAGAACAGAAAAGTCCTGGTCACAGGAGGAACTGGCAACTGCGTCAGGACTGAATCTGCGAACGGTGCAGCGAATCGAAACAGAGGCGACCGCTTCGCTGCAATCGAAAAAGGCGCTAGCTGCGGTATTCGACATTGCTGTCAAAGACCTTGAACAGATGGAATTACCCACTATGCAAACGCACGAATACAAAACTATTACTATCGAGTGGAAGCAGGGATTTTTTGCTGGCATCAAGTCAGCGCCGTTGCCTGACCTTACGGCAATCCTAAACAAGGAGGGTCAGGAAGGTTGGCGTTTGGTACAGATTCTGCCGCGCGATCTGCTGATGTCGAACACAGTAGAGAAATTGGTAGCAATCTTTGAACGGCCGATAATAAGCTGATATTGATATCAGGAATTATCACGCCTGACATTCTATAAAGCGTTGCTTCGGCTCGAAGTCATCGATAGCGATAATGAGCAGCGCGACCTTGCTGAGGGTACTGCAGGCGCCGTTCGTATGTGCCCATCGCCTGCGCGCTGCGCAGGCTGGCCATCAGCTGAGTCTGGGTGGTGAACAGCACGTCATAGCCCTGGCGCGCGGCAGGGACTGCGCAAGGTGGCTTTTGCCGGTGCAGCAGAGCCCGGCGATAAGCTCGGCCACCTTGTCGTCGATGAATCGACAGGTGGCCAGGTCATGGACGGCGGCGCGGTTCAAGCCCGGCAAGCGGTCGAAGTCGAACCCGTCGAGCGTCCTCTGGTTGCGGAAGTTGGCGCGCCGCATGATCACTGGGCGGACACGCATCGATCTCGAAGCCATAGCCGTTCGCGCACTCGCCATACGAGCGCTGCGCTTCAGGTTCATACACGCAGGCCCGCGTGATCGCGCCCTTGACGTTATCGATCATCACGCGCAGGGGCACGCCGCCGAACCACTCGAAGGCACGCCGATGGCAGCCGAGCCAGCTAGCCACCGTCTGCTCAGCCCCAGTGAAACTCGATCAAATGCTCGTCAACGGCAGCATGGATAACTATCGAAAGCAGTGCGAATACTATCCAGCTTATCTCACACGCACGGAAATGAACCTGAAAGTCTCGCGGAAAGACATTTTGTGGTCGATTCGACGCGGCACTCAAGAACGAATAACGGTGCCGCCGGCCAGATCCAGGACTCACGGCGCATTGAGTAAAAGACCAGGCACCGGAACAGACACCCGCGCTCCCGCCATGCGGCGCCCCCCCCCAGACATCAGCAAGTAAACGACGACGGGGCCCATCAGGCCCCGTCGTCGGAAATTACTTCATGCCTGCTCAGTTACTTGGCGGCCGGCAGGTAAGGCATCAGGCGCGCAGCCATGCGCGTATCGGTCCTGAGCATCTCGATCTCGTCGGCCAGGATGTGCGCCGCTTCCTGCAGCATCACGTCCTTGGCATCCTTGGCCGCTTTTTCGGCGGCCAGTTCGGATGCCAGATTACGCTCGTCGGCCTGCAAGCCATCGTCCTGACGGTTCGGCTTGGTAGTGGCGGCCTTGGCTGTCTTGGCCGGCGGCACCAGCTTGCTGCGCGCATCCTTGGCGTCGAGCAGATCGGCCGGCTCGTCGGTCACGGCGGCGCGCAGGGCGACCTGGCGTGCCTCGCGCTGTTTGGCTTTGGCTTCGAGCGCATCGCGTTCCTTGCGGCGCACGGCTTCGTTCAGGGAGATCACGTTATCCTTGCGCAACTTACGCAATTCCGCCATGTCTTCCTGCAGGTACTGGAAGTCCTTGTCCTTGGCGATGCGCGCTTCGTGACGCTTTTGCAGCGGAGCAACCAACTGCTTGACGTTGCCCGACGGCGTGAACGGCACCGGCTTGATCGCTACCCACGGCAAGGCATTCTCGTAGCTCGACTCGCCGAAGCCTTCCGGATCGGAGGTCACCGGCATCTTGATGTCGGGCGTAACGCCGCGCAACTGCGTGGTGCCACCGTTGATGCGGAAAAACTGCGCAATCGTCATCTTGAGTTCGCCGTAGCGTGCTTTTTCGCCCGGGTTGCCACGGTCGAGGTTGACCAGGGTCTGGACGGTACCCTTGCCGAAGCTCGGTTCGCCCAGCACCAGGCCGCGGCCGTAGTCCTGGATGGCGGCGGCGAAAATTTCCGACGCCGATGCGGAGCCGCGGTTGATCAGCACGCCCATCGGACCATCCCAGGCCAGGCCCGGCTGGACGTCGCTCTCGACCTCGACACGTCCTTCGGCGCTGCGCTGCATGACGACCGGGCCTTTGTCGATGAACAAGCCGGTCAGTTCGACCGCTTCGCCCAGGGCGCCGCCGCCATTGTTGCGCAGGTCGATCAGCACATTGTCGACTTTTTCTTTCTTGAGTTCGCCGAGGATGCGGGCCACGTCGCGCGTAGCGCTCTTGTAGTCCTTGTCGCCGCGGCGGCGCGCCTCGAAGTCGAGGTAGAACGTCGGCAGCGAAATCACGCCCACCCGGCGCTTGACGCCGCCTTCCTTGACTTCGATGATGGTTTTCTTCGCGGCCTGCTCTTCCATATTGATTTTCTTGCGCACCAGGGCCACCGTGACGGTCTTGCCATCGGTACCGGCATCGACCGGCAGCACGTTCAGGCGCACCACCGATTCCTTCGGACCACGGATCAGCTGGACCACGTCATCGATGCGCCAGCCGAGCACGTCGGTGAAGCCCGGCGAATCGGCCTGGGCCACGCCGACGATGCGGTCGCCCACCTTCAGCTTGCCGGACATGCCGGCCGGGCTGCCCACCACGATTTCGCGGATGACGGTGTAGTCTTCGCGCTGCTGCAGCACGGCGCCGATGCCATCGAGCGACAGGCGCATGGCGATGGCAAAGTTGTCAGCCGATCGCGGGCCGAGGTAGTTGGTGTGCGGCTCGATCGAGGTGGCGTAGGCGTTCATGAAGGTCATGAACACGTCTTCGCTGTCGACCTTGCTCATGCGGCCGACGTAGTTTTCATAGCGCTTGTCGAGCGTTTCGCGGATCGACTTATCATCCTTGCCAGCCAGCTTGAGACGCAGCCAGTCGTTCTTGACGCGCTTGCGCCACAGATCGCGTGCTTCTTCCACGTTTTTCGGCCAGGCGGCTTTTTCGCGGTCGATCTGGAAGGTTTCGTCGACGGTGAAGTCGAACTTGCCCTTGAGCAGTTCACGCGAATAGGCAAAGCGCTCGTTGAAGCGCTGCTGGTACAGGCTGTACATGGAAAACGGCGTGACCAGGTTTTCTGTCCTGATCGCGTCGTCGAGCTTGGTGCGCACATTGTCGAACGAGTCGACATCGCTCTGCAGGAAATGCAGGCGGTCGCCATCGAGCGACTTGAGGTAGCGGTCGAAAATCTTTTCCGACATCGCATCGTCGAGCGGCGTGACCTTGTAATGGTGGCGTCCAAAGACGGTGGCGGCCCAGGCCGCGGCCTGCGTTTGCGTCGCAACCGGCCGCAGCTGGGTGGTGCCTACCTTGACAGGCTGCGGGACTGCCGCGTGTGTCGTCGCGGCAAATGCCAGTGCGACCATCAACATGTGCTTCTTCATTCGTTGTCTCTCCGAGCGGGAACTGGTGTTATCTGCGGGCGAAACCGTGCACTGCAAGGGCGCCCAGCCGCTAAATCGGCTACTGCTGCTGATTCTAACAGGATAGTGGCGTGGGGCTGAGCCAGCCAGCGCGTTGGCGCGAAACCGAGCTTACGGGCTGGGGGCGGTACGGGTTCATGGATTTACAAATTGAAACAGGTGCGGCCGGAAGTGAAACACCAGCCAGGCCGCGCCGGCGATGATAAACAGATACGGCCAGGAGCGTACTGCGATACGCCAATCAACCATCGATGGCCAGAACGACAGGAACTGGGGCGCCAGCGCCAGCGCGATGAACAGGTCGCGCGTGTCGAACTGCCACGCTTGGCGCGTGCGCCACCAGGCCACGCAGAACGGCAGCAGCACGATCACCAGCGGCGCCAGCGCCGCCGGGGCGGCGTTATACCAGCGCACCCGGGTCAGCGTTACCGATCCGAGCTCCCAGTGCCGCCCTACCCTGCGCGGAATCACGGTGAACGAGGCGGGCCGCGCGCCCGTCAGCAGGCCGGCCACGAAGTGCGCCAGTTCATGGCAGATGGTGCCGGCAACGGTGAACAGGAAGAAAAATGGATGGGCGCCGGCCAGCACCCGGATCACCAGCGCCAGCGCGACCGAGGGCGCGAGGTAGAGGAGAATCTCTTTCATGGGGCCGCTATCGGCAATGCGGCGGGAAATTGTCCGGCGTTCATCGCCGAACTTATACCATAGACCAGCCCGACAGAACGCCGGCATGCTATCGTGCGCGGCCCGGTCATGCCTTTCCGAGCTGCACCGAGCTTGTCGCCATGCCAGGGTTGCCGTGATCGATCCGCCGGCGCCGACCGCCGGATCGCGTGCTGGCCCACTGCTGCCCCGGCGTCACCGTGCCGGCTGCACACCTGAGTGCACTAGTAAAACTGACATTCCCAGCGCCACTGCCCGTCGGGCGAGCGGTGGAAGTAGCCGATCCCATTGTCGCCCCACATCCAGCCGACCTTCTCTTCCGACCCGACCTGGAACACGAAGTCATGGTGGCCGACGCCGTGCTGGATTTCGTACGGGTAGCCGCCGACCTTGGTGCCCATATGGCGCAAGAAATCGTCGAAAAAGGCGTCGGATGCGGCCTCGTCGTCGTTGACCGCTGCCAGATCGACAACTTCCCAGGCACCCTCCCAGCCCGGCGCATCGTCATCCACGCGCATCCAGCGGATGGGAAAGGGCCGGAAGGGATGCGCCACCTCGGGGAGCGCAACCAGGCCGTCGAGGCGCGCGTATTCGCGGATCAGCCATCCTTCCCCATGCGGCAGATCGAACGGATGGCGCGACCGATTCTGGAACAGCACCAGCAGCGCGACGTCGCGCAACTGCGGGGGCACGAACGGCAGTTCGCTGACCCGGATCTGCAGCAGCGGGAACATCGCAGCGCCTTCAAATTCGGGCAATGTCTCGTGCGGCAAGCCGACGCCGCGCGCGAACCACGATGTCAGCGGGTCCTGCGGTGGACGAAAACCGCCGGCGGTGGCCAGCGACGCGCTGCGCAGCGCCTGGCGCAGCCGGTCCAGTTGGGCGCGGGCGGCAGGATTCATGCGGCAGCGTAGCGCAGGTCCAGGGCGAGCATGAGGCGCTGGACATCGGCGGCATAAAAGCCCGATGAATTGAGCGTATTGATTTCGACGATCTTCATGCCGTTCGCGCAGTCGCAGGCGTCGATGACGAATGCGTCGTGAGGCGACCATTCGCCGATGCGCGCGCGGACGAATTGCGTGAGCCGCTCATCGACATCGCTCGAATACATCACCTCGCTGCCGCGTTTGTACAGCGATTGGGTGACGATGTCGCCGCCGACAACCCAGAAACGGTATTCGGCGTAAATGGCCACTGGGCGGGATAACTGGATCAGGGTATCCGGCGCCAGGCTGGTGGCGTGATTGGCGGCCGGATCGCAGACAGCGCTTTGCCAGGCCCTAAATGCGTTTGCATCGAACACGCGCCCCGAAAAGTACTTGGAATCGTTGATCGGGCGGACGAACATCTGTTCCCCGCTGAAGCGCGCGTCGCGCACCGTGGTGACGACGGCGCCGGCATTGAGCATATGATCGCCCCAGTGCGCCCGCTGCTGCTCGAAATCCTGCGCATACAGGTCGAATACGCCGGGAGTCCAGCCGTGTTTCGCCGCCACGTGGCGCATCGAATACGAGCCGATGCAAATGACGTTGGTGTGATCTACCTCTGGTGGCGGCAGCAGCCCGCCGGTTTTCGGCACCACCGCGTGCACGGAATAGCCGATGCCGAACCGTTCCAGGTTGGCGATCAGGGCGTCCCAGCCGGTTTCGGACAGAAACCCGTCCTGCAGGATCCAATGCACGCTATAACCTTTGTGCGTTCACGACGGACGGCCGGTGCGGTTGCCGAACGACAGCCGGCGTGCCGCGGCGCGTGCCTCATAATCGGTATCGCCCAGCAGCTTGGCTTTCTGTTCCGCGAATTCCTCTTCGGTAAGCAAGCCGCTGCTCATCAACTCGCCAAGCTTCTTGATTTCATCGGCGACGGCTCCCAGCGGCACCGGCGGCGCTGCGGGAGTGTTGACCGCCGCCCGGCGCGCCATGCGCTCCTCTTCATTGCGATTGGCTTGATCGATAATCACGTTCATGAGCGAGAACCAGCGCCTGGCCGAGGCAGCCTTGTCGGTATACTGCCGGCTATTCTTCGGCGTCTGGGCGTTAAGAAAAGTAAGACTCAGCGGCGGCGCGGTGGTCCTGCTCACTACCAGGCGCAATTCGAGCACCCGCGCCGAATTTGCGGCGGAATTGACCCAACTCCCCTTCTCGCCGGGATGCGGAAAACTGCTTCTGGACGCCATCATGAGCGACATACCGTCTTCAATCAGCTCGGCACTGAACAGGTCGTCGTACGGAAACAAACGGGTTGGCAGATTTTTGCCGTCCGCGGTAATGAGGCAGATTTTCCCGCTCACTTCGTCAATGCCGACGCCGGTTTTTTGGTCGATGCCGACGACATGCTGCGTCACCCTGAGCCCGGCTGCGGCCATCGCCGCCACGAAGGCTTTTTCGCGCTGGCTTGCCCTGACGGCGCCCACGAGTAGCCACAATGCCAATGCCCCGACAATCAGGCCCAACCACATACCTATGCTCACGACGGCTCCTGGACGAAAGTCGGGTAGTCGGCAAGGCCGCCGCGACGACCACGCGCACAAAATAATATCCCCGATGGTCGTGGCGCCTGAAAAACAGGCGGCATCGCAGCGGGGATGGAAATGGAATAACAGGGTGCGGCACCCGGCTGCATCAGCCGGATGCCGTCAAAGCGCGCTATTTATAGAACGCTTCGACCGTTCCCTTGAGTTTGATGAGCATCGGATGGCCCTTGCGGTCGAGGCTTTTGCCAGCCGGAATCTTGATCCAGCCTTCGCTGATGCAGTATTCCTCGACATTCAGGTGTTCTTTGCCGTTGAGCGTGATGCCGACGTCGCGTTCGAAAGCGTCAGCATTATGAAAAGGGCTGCGCGGATCGATCGACAGGCGGTCGGGCAATGGGGGGAGTGTAGTGGTATCGTTCATGGGCGAATTATCCACCAGATCGGCGCGCAGTACAACGGGCTTTGTGGCGCGCTTTTGCATCAATGGCAAGTATGGCATCATGCGCCTTTCGGGCGAGATGCCCAACTTAAAAGGAAATCATGACAGCACTCACACGGTTCAGCGATGCGGAAGACGCCATGCACGAGGGCCGCCACGACGACGCGCTGCAAGGCTTTATCTGGCTCTACCAGCACGCGCTGGCAGAAGATCCGTCGCTGGAAGAAATGCGCTATTACCTGGTCGGCATGTGGGTCGAACTGGGCCGGGCCTATCCCAAGGCGCTCGACGCACTGCGCACCATCCGCAGCGACAAGGCCAAGGCCCTGCTGGCCGGCGAAAACGACCGCGAACTCTTTTGGGATATTGTCATCATCGATTCGGAACTCGGTGATACGGCAGCGACTTATCAATTCTATAAAGCGCTGGCCGATGCTTCGCCGGTGTTTGCCGCCGAGTGCGCGCTGATTGCCATGCCGGCAATTGTCGAGGCACAAGACTACGCCCTGGCGGCAAAACTGATGCCGCCGGCGGAGCCGTTCGTACGCGAGATGGCGCGCGTGCTCGAACAGGACATTGCGGCAATCAGGCAGCGTCCGTTTTCGCACGCACCGGAGCGGCGCGCCGAAATCACCACCTACGTCACCGAGGTTCAGCGGGTACTCACCGTTCTGGCCGGAAATGGCGAACCGGACGAAGCGGCCCGTATCAAAACGCTGGCGGTCAGCCTGATCAAAAGCCCGTCCGTACGCAGGGACGTTGCGGCCGGCTTGAGCAAGCGTTCCATGCCGCCACGCTCGTCACGGCGTTAGGCACGACACGGCGGATTTATGCTGCCGCATAGAGTTGCAGCAGCGCTTCCTCGTTTGCCGCGTCGGCAATATGCAACAGGACCGTCTGCTTCAGTTCGACCACCGGATGCGCCGCATCGTGCTTGCAAAAGCCGAACACCTCCTCGATCGGATCGTCCACGTGCCACGAAGTGGGAATGAAGTGCTGGTCGGGGATATCGCCGAAGTCGAACGCTTCGATATTGGCCATATCGACCGCGTCGTCCCAGGAACTGCAATCGACGCCCCATGCGATCATGTAGCGGCAACCGGATTTGACAATCCAGTCGCTGACCTGCGATTGCCATTCCGGCGGCACGGCGGCATCGGCGACGACCACCATTTTGTACGGCGCCGGCTGCACGCGCCCGCTGGGCGTATCGCCCGGCGCAAGATGAATATAGGTGACGGGATGAGACATGCAAACACCTCCTTACCCACGGGGCTTTCTAGCCCGCGTAAAAACACCGGCCGCAAGCCTGGCGGTACTGCTCGTTTCCGCCAATACTGACCTGCTCGCCTTCCCTGATCCGCTTGCCCTGCCCGTCCACGCGAATATTCATCGTGGCTTTCTTGCCGCAGGTGCAGATATTTTTCAATTCTTCGATATCGTCGGCCAGCGCCAGTAAATAGGCCGACCCCGGAAACGGCTCGCCGCGAAAATCGCTGCGCAAGCCGTAGCAAATCACCGGCACGCCCCTGATTTGCGCCAGCTGGTGCAATTGCTGCACCTGGGCGGTCGATAAAAACTGCGCTTCGTCGACCAGCACGCAAGCCACGCGCGGCGCATCGTTCAGGAAATCGGTCGCGCCATCGAACATATCGACTTCGCGCTGCGGCCCCAGGCGTGATGTAACCTGCCCCACGCCATAGCGGCTGTCGATCGCGGCCGTGTACAGCTTGACCTGCTGGCCCTGCTCTTCATAGTTATGCGCGACCTGCAGCAGTGCTGTCGATTTGCCGGCGTTCATCGCCGAATACCTGAAATAAAGTTTTGCCACTGCGTGTTCCCACCAATTGAAGCGCGTCATTATAGCAAGCGCAACCGCCCTGCTTGTTGCACCTTAGCATAAGCGAGTGAAATCGACGACGACCTTTCCGGGCGCATGGCCGCTGTGGGATTCCTCCATCGCCTGCGCCAGGGCATCGAAGGCGACCACCCTGGCGATGGTCGAGCGCAGGCTGCCTGCGGCCACCATCGCGGCGATCTCGGTCAGCTGCTGCTGGTGCGGCACCATCATGAACCACAGGCCGCGCTGTCCGGCGGGTGCGCGCCCTACGATGTCCGGCGCGGCCGTGCTGACGATGGCGCCGCCGTCGGCGAGCACCTGCCAGGAGCGCTCCAGCGCATCGCCGCCGACCAGGTCGAGCACCAGGTCGACACCGCGCACCTGCTCCTCGAAGCGTTCGGCGTGGCGGTCGATGACGCGGTCGGCGCCCAGTGCCAGGACATGCTCGCGGCTCGAGGCCGACGCTGTCGCCACCACCACGGCGCCCGCCGCCTTTGCAAACTGCACCGCGAAGCTGCCTACTCCGCCGGCCGCGCCGTGGATCAGCACCTGCTGGCCGGGCCGCAGCGGGCCGGCGGCGCGCAAAGCCTGCCACGCGGTCAGGCTGGCCACCGGCAGCGCCGCGGCCTGCGTGAAATCCATCGCCTGCGGCACCAGCGCCAGCTTGTCCGCCGCAATCGCGACCACGTCGGCATAGGCGCCAAGCCTGCCCAACGGGCCCATGACCCGGTCGCCCGGCGCAAACCCGGTCACGCCAGCGCCGAGCGCCATCACCTCGCCAGCCAGTTCGATGCCGAGCGTTGCGGGCAGCGGCAGCGGGAACGCCGCCTGCAGGTATCCCTGGCGGATCTTCCAGTCCAGCGCATTGACGCCGGCCGCGTGCACCTTTACCAGCACCTCGCCGGCGCCCGGCGCGGGTACGTCGATCTGGTCAACCTGCACAACGTCGGCGCCGCCGTAACCGTGAATGCGAACGGCGCGGCTCATGCTGCTTCTCCCAGCGTCGGGTAATCGGTGTAGCCTGCCGGTCCGGGCGAATAAAAGGTCGACTGGTCGGGCGTGTTGAGCGGCGCGTCCAGGCGGAAGCGCTGCACCAGATCGGGATTGGCCAGATACAGGCCACCGAACACCGCGGCGTCGGCACGCTGCTCGCCGATGACGGCTTCGGCGCCCGGTTTCGCCAGTCCGCCACCGTGCAGGTAGGCGCCGGCAAACAGGGGCCGCAGCGCCGCATGGTAGTCGAACGACGTCTTGAACAGCGCCACGTGCAGGTAGGCCAGTTTAAGCGGCGCCAGTTGCTGCACCAGATAGCGGTAGGTCTCCTGCGGCGTGGCGTCGCTGATGTCGTTAAAGCCCATCTCAGGCGAGATCTTGATCCCGACCCGCTCGCCACCGGCTTCGCTCACCATCGCGGCCAGCACGTCGAGAATGAAGCGTGCCCGGTTTTCGACCGAGCCGCCATATTGGTCGGTGCGCTCATTGGTCGACGAGGACAGGAACTGCTCCGGCAAATAGCCCGATGCCGCGTGCAGTTCGACCCCGTCGAAGCCTGCGGCGAGGGCGTTGCGGGTCGCCACGCGGTACTCCTCGACGACCTGCTGCACCTCGCTGGTGGTCAGCGCGTGCGGCTGCGCCAGTTCCAGCGGTCCGGCGTCGGTATAGACCGTGCCGGTCGCCTTGATCGCGGATGGCGCCACGGGCGCGGCGCCGTCCGGCAGCAGCGTCGGATGCGAGATGCGCCCGCAATGCATCAGCTGCATGAAGATCCGCCCACCTTTGCCGTGCACCGCATCGGTGACCTTCTTCCACGCGGCGATCTGTTCGCCGTTATGAATGCCGGGCGTGCGCACGTAACCCTTGCCCATCGGGCCGGGCCAGGTGCCTTCGGTGATCAACAGGCCGGCGTCGGCGCGCTGTTCGTAATAGGTGATGGTCGCCGCGGAAGGCACGCCGCTGGCAGCGTCGGCGCGCGAACGGGTCATGGGCGCCATGACGACGCGGTTAGGCAAGGTGAGGTGGCCGAGTTCGAGCGGGGTGAATAGCGTGTTCATCTGATTCCCTTTTGGCTGAGTGAGAACCCATGGTACATTGATGCGTCAATGCGATAAATAGCCACGAATGGGATTCACTGATGCATAAACGGAGCAATCGACATGCAACTGCTTAACTACATGCATCTCTACGTGGAAGTCGCGCGGACGAAAAATTTCCGCAAGGCGGCCGATACCCTGGGCATGTCGAGTTCCACGCTCTCGCGCAATATCGCCGCGCTGGAAAAGGAAATCGGCGTGCGGCTGCTGCACCGCTCAACGCGCCGGGTCGAGCTGACCGAGGCCGGCGAGGCTTACTTCAACCGCTGCCAGGGCATCGTGGAAGAAGCCAACGTGGCGCACGAAGCGCTGCGCGGCGAGGCGGCCCACCCGAGCGGCACGCTGCGCATCTCGATGCCGGTGGACTTTGCCATCAACTATCTGGCACCGGTGCTGGCCGAATTTGCCCGAGCCTACCCGATGATCGACTTTGAACTCGATGCCGGCGCGCGCCGGGTCGACCTGCTGGCCGAACCGTTCGACCTCGCAATCCGCATGGGGCCTGCTCCGGCCGCGCCATCGACCCTGGTCGCGCGCCAGCTCGCGCTGCTGGAGCGCCATTTATATGCGTCGCCCGCTTATCTCGATCAAGCGCCGCCGCTGGCCCATCCCGAGGACCTGGCGCATCACACATTGTGCGTCGCCGGGGGCGTCAAGCAGGACGGATGGGTACTTTTCAATGGCGCGGAGAGCATGGCTGTGCCGATCGCGTCACGCTTCAGGTTGAACAGCATGGGGCTGAGCCGCGCGCTGGCGGCCCAGGGGGCCGGCATCGCAGTCCTCGACAACGTGATCGCCCGCGCGGAACTGGCGTCAGGGCTGCTCGAGCGGGTGCTGCCGCAATGGAGCCTGGCGCCGATCCCGGTACACGCCATTACCGATACGCGCCTGCTGTCGGCGCGCACCCGGCTCTTCGTCGATTTCCTGAAGGCGCGTCTGGGCGGGCAGGACTCAGTGGTGCGGCGCTAGCAGCCGTGCAGGGTTGCCGAGCGCCGTGGAGCCGGCCGGCACGTCGCGCGTGACCACGCTGCCGGCACCGATGATGGCATCGTCACCGATGGTCACGCCGGGCAGGATGATGGCGCCGCCGCCGATCCACACATTGCGGCCGATGCCGACCGGACGGCCGAACACCAGGCCCGCGCTGCGCTGCGCCGGGTCGCGCGGATGGTCCGCCGTGTAGATCTGCACGGCCGGCCCGATCTGCGTGCCGTCACCGATGCTCACGCCGGCGACATCGAGAATCACGCAGTTAAAGTTCAGGAAAACGCCTTTGCCGAGGCGGATGTTGTAGCCGTAATCGCAGTGAAACGGCGGACGGATCAAAGCACCCTCGCCCACCTCGCCGAGCTGCTCGGCCAGCAGAACGCGGCGCGCCGACGCCGGTTCGGCCAGCGCCGCGTTGTAGCGCACCATCCACGCCCTTGCCGCCGCGTCGTCGGCCTGGATTTCCGGGTCGCCGAAGCTGAACGCCTCGCCGGCCAGCATTTTCTGTTTTTCGCTCAGAGTCACTTGAAGCTCCTATTGGCCGGGATGGTATTTGCGTTCGAGCTGCTTCTCGATATCCGCCTTGTAGAACAGCACGTCCTTGAACTGGCCCTTGCTGTACATCTCGGCCTGGTCGCTGAAATGCGGCGAGGCCGGATTGCTGCTGTTGCCACCCGCCAGAATGCTCTTGGCGCGCACGCGCGGCCCGAACTCCACGGCCGCCACGAAACTGTTGCCACGGTCCCCGTAAATGCGTTTGGTCCTTTGCGGCGCCACCATCCCGAAAGCCGCCAGCGAACCCCAGCTGGCCGACGCGAACGCCACCGGATAACTCGGCTTGGCGTCGTCGTACTGCTGCCTGACGTCGCCGCTGATGCGCTGGAAGCGGTTGATGTCGCCCCAGGGCGTCTGCCAGGTGCCGAAATCGGCTTCCAGCTTGGCCGTGGCGCGCACCAGCGCCTGCAGGCGCTCGGCCGGCGTAAGGCTGTCGCGAATATAGTCGACCGTCGGCACGCCCTTCAACTTGGCCGCGCCTGACGCCTTCTCGACCATGTCCTGGCCCCAGTAAATGGCGAGCGAGGCCGCTACCGATGACACGCTGTAGCGCCGGTCCCACGCGCGCAGGGCAGCCATCTGCGGCGCCAGCTGCGTCTTGAGCGCGTCGCCCGCCGGCAGTTCGTCATACGCCGCGGACAAAGAGGCGATCAGCGGATCGAAGGCGGTCAGGTGGCTGTCGTAGGCTGCGGCGATCAGGCTATCGAGGGTGAAGTCCTTGCGCTTTTCCAGCACGGCCACGGCATGCAGGCCGCGCGCGTTTTCCGGCAGCGACCACATATACAAGGGATAGTCCTGCTGGCGCGGACTGCTGGTGCCCGAGGCGGCGAACGGCCAGTTGTTGGTGTTCTGGATCCAGCCGCTGGCGGGATTGAACAGCGTGATGGTCTCGTCGATGGCGTGCAAGCCTCGCCATTCGGTGGCCGGATTGCTGCCGTCGACCGGCTTTTTCCAGTCGAAGGCGGTATCGCGCCGGGGCAGGAAGTTCCCGTGGAAGTAGGCGATGTTGCCGTCACCATCCGCATACACGGTATTGTTCGACGAGTTGGTGCGCAGCTCCATCGACTTGCGGAACTGCTTGTAATTGCGGGCCTTGGTGCGCGTGTAAGACTGCATCAGCGCCTTGAGCGGCTCCTCCATCAGCTTGACCGACACCCACTTGCCGCCCTCCTCGCGCACCACCGGGCCGTGGTGGCTGAAGTAGGCGGTGACGGTCTTGCTGGCCATGCCGCTGTCGGTCTTGTAAGGCAGCGTTACCTTCACTTCGCGCAGCGCGCGCTCCCCGCTGCCGTATTTGTAGACGTACTTGCCGTCTTTTTCGGTCACCGTTTCGAGATACTCGTCGATCACGTCGCCGCCGCCCGAGGTGTGCATCCAGCCTGCCTTGTCGTTGAAGCCCTGGTAGACGAAGAACTGGCCCCAGGTTACGGCGCCGTACGCGTTCAGGCCCTCGTCGCTGACGACGTGGACCTCGGGGCGGAAGTAGAACGAGGTGTGCGGGTTGATCAGCAGGAGCGCGCGCCCGGAGGCGCTCAGTTTCGGCGCGATGGCAAAGCCGTTCGAGCCACGCGGTTCCTTGTCGAGTGCATTGGGCGCGTCGGCCAGCGCCAGCGCGCTCTTCTTGCCATAGAACTGTTCCAGGTCCTTGAGGTTGATCGATTCGATGTCGCCGCCGATGCTGCCTTCGCTGAACGCGAGCGCCATCCACGGCTCGAAATGCGTGATCAGGCGCGGCTTGACCGCGGGATGGGTGTGCAGGTAAAAGTTCAGGCCATCGGCAAAGGCGACCATGAGCTTCTTGAGCCACGCCGGACTGGCCGCGTATTTGGCCTTCATGTCCTGCGGCGTGATGTACATCTTCATGCGCAGGTCGCGCCAGATTTCGGCCTCTCCCTCGACTTCCGCCAGGCGGCCCAGCGCGTTGATGTAATTGAGTTCGACCCGGCTGAAATCGTCCTCCGCCTGCGCGTACAGCAGGCCGAAGACGGCGTCGGCGTCGGTCTTGCCGAACACGTGGGGAATGCCCCACTTGTCGCGCATGATGGTCACGCGCCTGGCGATCTTGTTCCAGCGCGCCTGTTCGGACGATACGCCGGCGCGGGTTTCAGGCGCTGCGCCGGCCGACAGCGTGGCGCCGAGGGTGGCGCAGCCTAGCAGTGTCGAGACGAGAATGGGTCGAAACATCGATGAATCTCCTGACGAAAATGGGAATGCGAGGCTGCCGCCCGCGCTGCTACTCGCCGCTGTCGCCCAGGGCCGCGAGGCGCTCCTTGAGGGCCTGGTTTTCGGCGCTCAGGGCGTCGACCTTGCCGCGCAGGGTAGCTACCTGGGCGCGCAGTTCGGTCTCGGCATCGGCTGCCGGCTCTTTCGGCGGCCGGCTCGAAGCCTTTTGCTCGCGCACCTGGCGCGCTGCCTGCTGCAGTTCCTTGCGTCCGCCGGCGACGGCCGCAATCTGCACCGATTCGGGCAGCGAGGCCACGTTGGCGGCGGCGTTGATCGAGATGGTCCCCGAACGCACCGCTTCGACCAGCTGCGGCGTGGCCGCCTTCTGGATGCGTTCGATCTGGCTGATGGTATTGCTCGACACGCGCGCGGCCTTGGCCACGTCTTCGCGCGTGTTCCAGGGCGGCGATTCGGGCACCTTCGGCGCATCCGCCGCGTCCTGCGTGGCAGCCTTCTGCTCCGGTTCGGCGGCGCGCTGCGCCACGCGGGCGGCGACGATATCCTTCTTGCGCAGGGCGAGCACGCCGCGCTGGTAGTCGGACACGCTGCGGCGCGCAAGGTGATTATCGATCATCCACAGCATCACGTCGTCGAGCGTGGCGAAGGTCGCGTTCTGCACGGTTTTGAATTCGATGTTGTGCTTCTGGCAGATTTCGTAGCGATTGTGGCCGTCGATGAGCACATCGTTCCACAAAACCAGGGCGTCGCGGCAGCCCTCGGCCAGCAGGCTGCGTTCGAGCGCGGCGTATTCGTTGGCGGTGAGCGGGTCGATGAAGGAACGCAGTTCCTCGTTGATAGTGATGTTCAATTCGTGTCCTTGTAAGTACTGCGGCGGCCGGACTGCGGCGCGCCGCCACGAATGCTACACCATCCCGTGGGCAAGGGGAATGCGAAGCGGATCGTTCAGGATCCGGGGGCGTCGGCCAGCTGTGCGCAGTACCAGCGGCGCGCGACGGCGGCGATTGGCTCGCCCAGTTTGCGCGCGTCAAAACCATTCGCGCTGATCGTGTCCGCCTCCTCCTTCATCACGTCGAGAACCACCCAGCGAATGAAATCGGCCATGCCGGACAGGTCGAACGGCTTGCGCTGCTCGTGAATGAGATTGTGAAGGCCCTGGCTCAGGCGCGCCTCGCTCACTGCCATGGCGACGAAGTCCGATCTTTTTGCGATCTTCTCGACGCTGACGGCCGCCAGCTTCGTCACGCGCGAGGCGGAATGCTTCTGGCCCTTGACCTTGAACCAGTAGTCCGAGCCCGGGTCATCTAGACATCGCCATACGACGCCCTCGCCCACGCCCTCCTGGCCAAGCGCCAACCCTGCCGGACAGCGCAGCTCGACGGCGCGGGTGATGTCACCCAACATGCCTGGGCCAGGGCGGGCTGCGCAAAGTCGATCACCATGTCGTACTGGGGAAAGTCGGCGATGCTGCGAATACGCGCCGGCTCGCTGATCAGGCAGTCCAATGTATCGACGTCGTACCAGTTGCCGTCAATCCATACCGCGAAAACGACGAACATGGTCGGCAGCCTCGTCAGGGCGACCTTCTTCTGAATCGTGCCGCCGCACCACTCGCCGTACATGACAATCTGCGTGTCTGACGACAGGGAAACCTGCGCCTGCGTGGCAATGAGGCCGACGATACGCCGCAGCTCGTCCATGTGCCCGCTCATATGAGCATGGAAGCCAAAGTTGTCGTCTTCCAGCGTCAGCACGCGCTCGCGCGACTGGAAGCCGATGCCGCTTGGCCCGAACACAACAGCGGCATTACTGCCGTGCAGCTTCACCGAACCGCGAAAACGCAATGCCAAAACAGGCCGACGGTTGTCGTAGACGGGCTCCCCGGCTGCATCGAGCCCGACAAAGTGGGCCTTGTTGCGCACATTCCGGATGACATCACGAAACTGCTTAATCGAGGGAAATGGGATCATTGTTGTTTTTACACCAACTGACAGTTAGAAGTCGATGTTGAGCGTCAGCACAACTCACGACGCCGGCGCGGCGGATCGGTCAGGGATAAAAAGGGGATTTTGCGGAACAGACCTGCGTTCGCGAAAAAGGTGGCGGGGCTTTGAAGACTTCAAAACCCCGCCATTGCTGGTGCCCGGAGCCGGAATCGAACCGGCACGCCCTTACGAGCACGAGATTTTAAGTCTCGGGTGTCTACCAGTTTCACCATCCGGGCAGCGGGCGAGATTCTAGCACAGGATGTGGTCGATACGGCCACTTTTACCGGGAATAGCCGGGCAATGCGCTCGCGTCACCGGCAGCAATTGTCCAATTGCCGTGGGCCTGAGCGGGAAATGTGCACTTGGCGGGGAAATTTCATGCCACAGTCGATAAATAGTTACATAATATACAAGTCATCTGATAACATACAATTTATCTTTGAATAACAATAGAGAGACAAATGACCAATTTCATTCGCAAAACCTTGATTGCCAGCGCCACCGCGTTGCTGGCCTGTGGCGCTTCAACACAGGTGTTCGCCGCCGATTGGCCGAGCGGTTACACGAAGTGCGCCGCCGAGAATGGAACCTGTGTCGTCGGCGCCAGCAAGCGATCCGTTTCTTACGGCGCCAGCAACAAGTGGGTCACCAAGAGCCTGTCCGGCAATGTAGCGTGCACCAACGCGACCTTCGGCGATCCGATCGTGGGCAAAAAGAAGTACTGTGCGATTGGCCCGGTAACGCCGACACCAACACCGACGCCGACTCCGACTCCGACTCCGACACCAACGCCGACTCCAACGCCGACTCCAACGCCAACTCCGACTCCAACCCCTACACCAACGCCGACGCCGGTCGTCGACGCAGGCACCACGACGACCGTGTGGGCCACAGGCTGCGACAGCGGCAAGCCCGCCACCACAGCCGGCACCTGGACCGCGGGCGGCCCCTCCCCCGACCGCGCCAACTACCGGCTGGTCAAGGAGTCGGCGCACTTTGCCTTCTACTCCGACGAAACGGTGTCCGACGCCGACCTCAATCTGGCGGTGAACACGCTTGAAAACACGGTATGGCAGAACCTCTTCAACAGCAATCTGTTCATGCCCGAGCCGTTCTACAACACGGCAAACAAGATCAAGCCCTCGATCCACATTCATTCAACCGACGGCCTGACCGCCGGCGGCTGGGCGCCCGACCGCGTCGGCATGTGGATCGGCCCCGGCGCCCTGAAGGATCACTGGGGCCTGACCCACGAGTTCACCCACGCCTGGCAGTTCTGGATGGCCTACAACGGCGGCCTTGGCTGCCCGGATTCGAACACCTGCGGCTGGATCGCCGAGAGCCACGCGAACTACACGCCGCACCAGCTCCCTGAATACAAGAACGAGACTCACTGCTCCGAGATGCTGGTCAACGCGCCGCACCTGTACCTCGGATCGACCCGCGACCGCTACTGCAACTGGCAGTTCATGGAGTTCCTGAAGGATAAACAGTGCCCGGCCGCGACCAACCAGATCTTCACCACCCCGGGCCCGGACCCATTCACCAACATCCAGAAGTCGCGCGGATGGAGCATCTCCCAGCTCAACGACTTTTTCGGCGACTGGGCCATGCACAACGTGACGTGGGACTACAAGGCCACGCCCGACGCCTTCCGCAACGCCTACGGCAGTATCACCCAGACCGACAAGTCCGAGCGCTTGCACCGTCTGATGCCGCTCGAATCGCTCGACACCAACTGGACCAGCAACCGCCGCTTCGTCTCGCCGCACTACGGCGCGCCGCAGCGATTCGGCTACAACGTGGTGCGCCTGTATCCGGCCAGCGGCGCCACGACGGTCACCGTCAAGTTCCGCGGCGTGAACCAGCCCGGATCCGACGCCGATTTCCGCTGGGGCCTGGTGGCCACCAATGCGCAGTTCACCGCGCCGCGCTACAGCGCCTTGCAGAAGGGCCTGGACGCCAACCTGACCTACAAGGTCAATGCGGGCGAGCCGCTGTTCCTGGTGGTGACGGCCACGCCGGCGGTGTTCAAGACCATCGTCGCCGAACAGGAGTACGGGAGCATCTGGCGCTACCCCTACATGATCGAACTGGCCAACGCCTGGCCGCAGGGCTTCCAGAACGGCCAGCGCGACCCCTGCCCATCGGGCACCGCGCGTCACGCCAACGGCGGCGGCTGCGCGCCGTCGACGACACCGGCGAGCGTTTATGTCGGCCCGTATGCCACGGTACTTGCGGGTAACTCGGTGACGGGCAATGCCCGCATCGAAGACCAGGCCATCATCGCCAACGGCACGGTATCGGGTGGGACGGTGGGCGGCTTGAGCGTCATCGGCGAGAGGGGCAACAATGGCGACAACGCGTTTATCGTGGGCGGCTCGGCGCAGGTACGCACTACCTTCTATCCGCTCGGTTTCTTCGAGCGCGCCCAGGTCGCATCCGGCACCTTGAACCTGTACGGCGATGTGGAGTACCGCGGAACGGGCCTCAATCTCAGCTCCGGGAACCGGTCGGGATTCGTCGACGCCACGTCCACCGTGGGGTCGGCTAACGACATCAACACCAAGGCCCGGCCGGTGTGGCAGCCATGATCGGCACCTCGCGGCATCTGTAATACGAAGCCCAGCCTCATCGCCGCAGCAGGCGGTGGGGCCGGTACATCTGCGCGTCTCAGACTCCAGCGCTCAATAAAGGCTTTCAAGCGGACCATCCTTCTCCCTAACATCGGCTTGTGAAACTTTGGCAATGATACAATTTACGCAAAGCAACATCCGATTTTACCTTACCACTTTGGAGAATGATGAACACCCACCTGACGCTGCGGAACTTCCTGATTGCCGGTTTATCTCTCCACAGCGTCGCATCGGCGGCGCCGCAACGAGCAGGTACCCCGCTGCCCAAGATCGCCACCGAGGTAACGACCACGATCAAGCCGGCCTTGGGCCAGGTCTCGAAGGCCGAAATCGGCTCGCCGCTATATGTCGTACAGTCGGAAAAGAAGTCGACCACCTACCGTGCGGTGATCAAACAAGATGTGCAGAGCGAAATGGAGCGCGGCTACAAACTGGCCCTCAAGGCTGGCTTTGCGAGCGACCTCGTTTTACGTAACAAAACAGTCCCAATGATTTGCACGACCGCGGATTCGGGCGGTTTCAAAGGTCTCCTGTTCGGTAACAATAATGTCAGCGCCTGCCTGGTTGACCGGGAAGGCAAAGGGGTTTTCGATGCCTCGACATTTGCCATGTATGACGTCTATTTTCCTCTGGCTTCTCCAGTCGAGTACAGCGTGGAAGGAACGGACAAGGTAGAAGCCTATAAAGATGCTTTCCATGTCGAGGTGCTGTACCAGGGCGTGAGCAAAGGTGAAGTGAAGATAGCCTATCGGGAGTTCATGAATAATATGGCGCGGCCGGCGTTCAACCAGGATTTGTCGTACGAACTCAATCCCAACGGCCCGACCAAGATCGGTTTCAAGGGCTTGCGCTTGCGCGTGCTGAAAGCCGACAGTGAAGGCATTGAGTATATCGTCGACCAAGCCATCACAACCACGCCTGCGGAAAATCCATAAGGCACGCAGCCGCACTGCGCACCGGGGGGCGGCTGCTCCCCGCTATCGCTGTTTGCATCCGCATTCACGACGATGACGAGCCTCTGATCAATACCTTCGCAACATAGTTGTTGAACTTACTCAATTGTTGAGCTAGCATGAGCTCACCCTTTTCTGAAATTTTACTACACGGTTTTTTTTGCAGGGGCACACAAGCAGCGCGAGGACCACACTCGCGCGCAAACCACAACAAGAACGAGACAGCCCCATGCACACAGCCATGAACACGACGGAGATCTTTCTCCTCGCGATGCTCCTTATTTTCTCCATTCCCTATCTCGTCTGGCGGGTCTGCAAGACCGACTATTACGCGCCACTGGTGGTGGTGCAGATCATCACCGGCGTGCTGCTCGGACCGGGCGTGATGGGGGCGATTTATCCGGATTACTACAAATTCATCTTCAACCCGTCCGTCATGCTGGCCATGAACGGGATTGCGTGGTGGGCGGTGATGATCTTCGTGATGATCGCCGGCATCGAGCTCGACCTCAAGCAAGCCTGGGCCCACCGCCGCGAAACGACCATCACATCGAGCCTGGCCCTGGGCGTGCCGCTGGTCTTCGGCGCGGCGGTCGCGGCCGGCATGCTCGGCTACGCGGGCTGGATCGGGCCCAAGGCGATGACCTGGCAATTCGTGGTCGGCGTCGGCATGGCCTGCGCGGTCACGGCGCTGCCGATCCTGATCCTGCTGATGGAAAAGCTCGACATCCTGCGCCAGCCGATCGGCCAGCGCATCCTGCGCTACGCCAGCCTGGACGACATCGCCATCTGGGGCGTGCTCGCCCTGATCCTGCTCGACTGGGACCGGGTCGGGCGCCAGGTCGGTTTTTTGCTCGCCTTCGGCATCGCCACGGTCGGCTACCGCCGCCTGATGGTCTGGCTGCCGGAACGCGACCGCTGGTACGTCGGCCTGATCTGGCTCGCGCTGTGCGGCTTCGGCGCCGACTGGGCCGGCCTGCACTTCATGGTCGGCGCCTTCCTGGCCGGCGCGGTGATGGATGCGCACTGGTTCGACCAGGCCAAGATGGACCTGATGCGCCACCACGTGCTGCTGGCGATCATGCCGGTGTACTTCCTCAGCACCGGGCTGCGCACCAACTGGGACATGGGCAGCGCCGCGGTTTTCATCGCCGCCGGTGCGCTGCTGGTGGCCTCGGTCGGCGGCAAACTGATTGGCGCGCATATTGCGGGGCGCATCCTCAATTGGAAAAAGGGCGAAGCGGGCATCATCGGCTGGCTGCTGCAGACCAAGGCGCTGATCATGATCATCTTCGTCAACATCCTGCTCGACAAACAGATCATCACCAGCGAAACCTTCACCGCCCTGCTCCTGATGGCGATCGCCAGTACCATGCTGACGGTGCCGGTGGTCTACCCGCGCCTGCAGCAGATGAAGGAAATCATCTTCCGCAATACCTGACGGCGCGTCCTCAGAAGGTCGTGCGCATGCTCTCGAGCACGCTGTGCGGCTCGATCGGATGCGCCAGGCGTCCGTCAATGCCGCGGCCCCATTACTCGATGTCATGATTTCCCAACCGGGGTCAGAGCTCTGACTCGAAACATTTCCCGTGATTTCCCAACCGGGGTCAGAGCTCTGACTCGAAACATTTCCCGCACGACGACGAACAATCCGGGCTTTCCCCAAATTTTGTTCAATCAATGGCCGTCGCGCCTCACAAAAACGGGATTCATTGCCGACTCTGCAATTAATTGCTAATCAGAGCTCTGACCCCGGTTGGGCGACGTTGGCTTGTCAGCGGGCGCGGGCGCGCGTAGCAATAGCAAGGCAATGCATCGACGTCAGCAATAAATGACCAGAACCACCCCATGCCGCTGGGAACGCCAGCCGGGGAAATATGATTTAAGATGCAGCACTTCCCCCACCTCGCCCCGCCTGGCCCTGCCCGCACCATGAAACTTTACGAAGCGCTCGCGCGCGATATCTCCGAATCGATCCTCAGCGGCGTGCTGCAGCCGGGCGACCGCTTGCCGTCGGTACGCAAGACCAGCGCCAGCCGCGGCGTGAGCCCGGCCACCGTCTTCGAAGCCTATTACACGCTGGAGGCCCAGGGCCTGGTGCAGGCCCGCGAGCGCTCGGGATATTTCGTCAGCGTCGGCGCCGCGCGCCTGCCGCCGGAACCGGATACGGCCTCGCGCCCGGCCGAAGATGCGCTGCCGATCGCCATGAGCGAACGCGTGTTCGACCTGCTCGAAACCACCATGCGGCGCGACGTGGTGCCGTTCGGCTCGGCCTTTCCCAGCCCGCTGCTGTTCCCGCTGGCGCGCCTGGCGCGGGTGATGAGCACCAGCGTGCAGCAGCTCGACCCGTGGGCCAGCGTCGACGATCTGACGCCCGGCAACGCGCGCCTGCGGCGCCAGATCTCGCTGCGCTACCTGATCGACGGGATGACCGTGCACACCGACGATATCGTCGTCACCAACGGCGCGCTGGAAGCATTGAGCCTGTGCCTGATGGCGGTGGCGCGCCCGGGCGACGCGGTGCTGATCGAATCGCCCGCCTTTTACGGCTCGCTGCAGGCGATCGAGCGCCAGGGCCTGGAGGCGATCGCGGTGCCGACCCACCCGCGCGACGGCATGGACCTGGCCGCGGCCGAACGCGCGCTCGAACGGCACCGCCCCAAAGCCTGCTGGCTGATGACGAACTTCCAGAATCCCCTCGGCAGCCTGATGCCGGACGAGAAAAAGCGCGACCTGGTGCGCCTGCTGGCGCGCTACCAGGTGCCGCTGATCGAGGACGATGTCTTCGGCGAGCTCTATTTCGGCGACAAGCGCCCGCTGCCGGCCAAGGCCTTCGATACCGAGGGCCTGGTGATGCACTGCTCGTCGTTCTCGAAATGCCTGGCGCCTGGCTACCGGGTCGGCTGGGTGGCGGGCGGACGCTTCACGCGCCAGCTGGCGCGCCAGAAGCTGGCCAGCACCCTGACCACTTGCGCTCCGGCCCAGGGCGCGCTGGCGCTGTACGTGGAAAAAGGCGGCTACGACCGCCATCTGCGCCTGCTGCGCCATACGCTCGCTTCGCAGCAGGCACTGTTCATGGAGGCCGTGCGCCTCCACTTCCCAGTGGGCACACGCGTCACGCGGCCCAAGGGCGGCTATCTGTTATGGCTGGAGTTGCCGGGCGAAGTCGATGCGCTGGCGGTGCACGCGGCCGCGCTGGCGCAGGGCATCAGCGTCGCGCCGGGACCGATCTTTTCGCCGCAGCCGGGGTTTGAAAACTGCCTGCGCCTGAACTACGGCCATGCGTGGGACGCGCGCGCCGAGGCGGCACTGGCCACCGTCGGGGGCATCGTGCAGGCGCAGCTGACACGCTAGTCGCGCCCGTCCTTGGTCTGCTGCAGCGTGAACCCGATCAGGCGCGAGACCACCGCCGCCAGGTAAATCAGGCCGACGAACATTTCGACGCTGGCCAGCGCGCGCGCATGCGCCGTGAGCGGAATCACGTCGCCGATGCCGGTGCTCGAGAGCAGCGCGAAGCTGAGGTAATTGAGTTCGGTCCAGGTGCGCGCATCGGCCGCGTTGACGGCGGCCGCGTAGGTCCCGGGATGCATGGCCTGCACCAGCACGAACAGGTGGGTGAAGCCCCACGCGATCAGGGTAAAAGTGGCGCCGGCGGCGAACAGTTCGTCGGTGGTGGCGAGGCGGTCTTCCATCATGTAGGCAATCAGGCTGGCCGCGGCGTAGAAGTAGAACAGCGCTTCGAGCGCCGACGACCATGGCAGCAGGCCCTCGCGCCCGAAGACCATCTGCAGCACCAGCAGCACGATGATCGGCAAGGCGATGCCGGCACTGATCCAGGCGTGGCCGGGCGTGCGCCGCACCATGCGCGTGGTGAAGCCGAGGACGACGATGCCGAAGGCGTTGAACACCACCAGCCCGCTCGGCGTCGATTCGATGAAGGGGTACAGCAGCATGCCGAGCAGTTGCACCATCAGCAGGATGGCGGACGGGTGGCGGTGGGTGCTGCGCATCAGGCTGAAAGCGTTCATGGTCAAAAAAGTCGTACGGAAAGACGGCATTGTAGACCAGTCAATACGCGCGCTGTCCACCACGTGCACGAAATCGCTGCAAAGTAACAGGCGCGCGCGGACGACGACGCCTCAGGAAGCGAGCGCCAGCGGCTCCCGGTCCGCCGCCGGCGCGGGTTTGAGCAGCAACAGCTGCCCTTCCAGCACGCGGAACACCAGCGGCGCATTCAGATGCGTCACTTCGCCATCGATGGCGACCTTGATGCGGCGCCGCCCAACCAGCCCACGCTGCTTGACCGTCATGCTGGTCAGGCCGAAGGCGTGCAAATCGGGCGAGTCGCCCAGGCGCCCGAGCGCGCCGCGCAGCAGCAGGGCCAGCATGCCGAACTTGCCCACCACCTGGGGCGCCAGCGCGGCCAGCTTGCCATCCTCGATGCGCTCGGCCAGCGGCGCGATGCCGACCTGCTCCATCTGCAAGCGGTTGTTGCCGACGAACAGGGTGGAGGTGCGCAGGGTGCGCGTCTTGCCGTTGAGCTCGACTGTGATGTGCAAATGCCGGTAGGAACCGAGCACCGTCTTGAGGGCCGACAGCAGCGCCACCAGGCGGCTGCGTCCGTACTGTTTCTTGTCGATCTCGCGCTCTTCGAGCAGCTTGGGATACAGGCCGATGCTGGCGTTGACCAGGAAGACCTTATCGTTGACCAGCCCCACCTGCACCGGCTCCACGCGCGCCGTCAGCAGCGCCTGCACGGCCTCGGCCAGGTCTTCCGGAATCTGGTGGGTGCGGCCGAAATAGTTGAAGGTGCCCTGCGGCAGCACGCCGAACTGGCAGCCGCTGTCCACCGCCGCGCGCGCGACGGTGTTGATGGTGCCGTCCCCGCCGGCGGCGACCAGCACGCCACCGGTGTCGCGTGCGCGCGCGGCCATGTGCCCGGCGATGCCGGCCAGCTCGCTGGCTTGCTCGACCACGGCCAGTTCGAACTCGCGTCCGGCGGCGGTGAGCAGGTCTTCGATGGTTGTACGCTGGAGTTCGGTCTCCGCGTGACCAGATCCGGCATTGAGAATGATAAAAAGCGGCGCGGGCATGTGGGCTGACAAAAGATGAACGATGCCAAACTTTACCATCGGGCCTGCGATGTTGCGCTTTCGATACGCCAAATGGCGCGCCGCGCGCGGCCTTTACCCACCTCGCATGCGCGCCGTCAGCCGTGCGCTCCCGCCTCGACCGCTATCGCCTGGTTGGCGCTGGCAACCGGCTTGATCCGGGCCAGCACGCCGATCAGCTCGGCCGTGTTGGCCGGCTTGACGAAATAATGGTCGAAACCGGCCTGCACCGCGCTGGCCTTGTCGTATTTGTTGCCGTAGCCGGTCACGGCGATCAGGGTGGCGGCGCGCGCGTGCGAGCTGGCCCTGAGCCGGCGCGCCAGTTCGTTGCCGTCCATGCCGGGCAGGCCGATGTCGAGCAGGCAAGCGTCCGGCCCGAAGCTGCCCACGCTTTCCAGCGCCCGATGCGGATCGTGCTCGACCATCACCACGTGGCCGGCCGACTCCAGCACCATGGCCATGGCGTTCGCGGCATCCTTGTTGTCGTCGACCAGCATCAGGCGCAGCCCTTCGCCCGCATGGTAGCCGGGTCCGCGGCCGGAACCGCCGGCCCCGCTGGGCGCGGCGTGCTTTTGCAGGTATACCGAGAAGGTCGCGCCCTCCCCCAGTCCCGGGCTGGCCGCCGTCACATGGCCGCCATGCAGCGATACCAGACTGCGCACCAGCGCCAGTCCCAGGCCCAGCCCGCCCTGGGAACGGTCGGACGAGCGTTTTTCCTGCGTGAACAGGTCAAAAATGTGCGGCATCAGCACGGCATCGAGGCCAATGCCGTTGTCGCGCACGTGCAGCTCGACCGTGTCGGCTTGATGGCTGATCTCGAGCATGATGCGTCCACCCGGCTGCGTGTACTTGGCCGCATTGTGCAGCAGGTTGGTCAGCACCTGCACCAGCCGCTTGCGGTCGCCCCACACCGCCACCTCGCCCTCGCCCGGCACGTCGAGGCTGAGCACGTGGCCGCGCTCGGAAATGAGCGGCTGGGTTTGCTCTACCGATTCCAGCACCACCTGGTGCAGGTCGATCAGTTGCTTGTCGAGCACCACCAGCCCCGTGTTGACACGCGACACGTCGAGCAGATCGTTGATCAGGCTCGTCATATGGTTGACCTGGCGTTCGATGATGACGCTCGACATCTTCACGCGCGAGGCATTCTCTGGCGCCATGGCCAGCAAGTGCGCGGCCGAACGGATCGGCGCGAGCGGATTGCGCAGCTCGTGCGACAGCATCGCCAGGAATTCATCCTTGTGGCGCCCCGCTTCGCGCAACGATTCCTCGGCGCGCTTGCGGGCGCTGACATCGATCGACACGCCGCGTATGCACTTCGCATTGCCGGCATCGTCCGCCACCACGGTGGCGTACACCTGCAGCCAGACAATCTGGCCATTGTCGGGCCGGCGCAGGCGCACTACCTCGCCGTAGCTGCCATTCGATTTGATCGCCTCGCTGCGCGCAAGTTCCATCCTTTGCAGATCGGCGGGATCGAGAAAATCCCACAGACTGCGCATGTCGGTCCAGTTTTCGCCGAACAGTTCGGGCGCGTTATCGGAAAACAAGACCTCATTGCTGGCCAGGTCCCAGTCCCACACCACCATGCGCGCCACTTTCATGCCTTCCTTCAGGCGCAGTTCGCTGCGCTGCAGTGCCTGGCGCGCCATGGTGCGGTCGGTGACGTCGAAGCCCTGCACGAAAATGCCGCTCACGCTGCCGTCTTCGATGATCGGCTGGTACACGAAGTCGATGTAGGCCTGGACCGGCTCGCTGCCGGGCGCCATGCGCAGTTCGATGCGCAGGTCGCCCGCCTTGTATGGCTTGCCACTGGCATACACCGCGTCGAGCAGCTCGAAAAATCCCTGGCCGACGACGTCGGGCAGCGCCTCGCGCACGCTCTTGCCGATCAGCGGACGCTCGCCCACCAGGCGCAGGTAAGCCGAATTGGCAAATTCAAACACATGCTCCGGACCGCGCAGGATGCACATGAAGCCGTGCGCCTGCTCGAACAGCGAACGCAGGCGCGTAGTTTCGGCTTCGCGCTGCTCGCGCAGGGCCTGTTCGGCGCGCAGGCGCTGTCCGGTCTGGATGGCTTCGAGCCGCTGCGCCTGCTCTCGCTGGGCGATCTGTTCGGTCAGGACCAGGTTCATCCGCTCCAGCGCCGCCTTGGCGTTGTGCTGGGGCGTGACGTCGTTGCACACCACCAGCACGCCGTGCACGCCGTCGTGGTCTTCGATCGGGCTGTAGCCGTAAGTCCACCAGACATCCTCGCGCTTGCCGTGGCGCGTGACCGGGACCAGCTGGTCTTCATGCCAGGTGCTGCCGCCGCCGGCCATGACCGTCTCGATCTGCGGGCCGATAATGGGCCAGATTTCTTCCCAGCAATCGCGCCCGCGCTGGCCCAAGGCACACGGATGGCGCTCCGGACCCATGGTCAGCCGGTAGGCGTCGTTATAGAACTGCACCAGCTCGCCGCCCCACCACAGGAACATCGGATGGCGGGAGGTGAGGATCAGGCGGATCGTGCTTTTGAGCAGCGTTGGCCAGTGTTCGGGGGGACCTAGGGGAGTGGTGCTCCAGTCCTTGGCGCGCATCAGGGCGCCGAGTTCTCCGCCGTTGGAGAGGAAATCAAATGTCAGACGCATCCAGTGCCCGGGTTGTTGTCGCCGATAATGAAGCACGCGCACGGTAAAGCAGTGGCGCATGCGTGATCGTATCATTATGTAACGACATGTGACGTACCGTTTGTCCAACGTCGGCGGATGACAACACCCGCGCGCGATCAGCCCGGGAGATCATTGAGTGCGGTGCGCGCCGCGGGCAGCAGCGCAGACACAGGCGCCAAGGCGGCGCTGGTATCGACGTAGTCGAGCAGCACGTGGCGCGACCAGCCGCCGGCGGCCCGGCGCAGCGGGCGCGCGCGCAGGGTCGGCACGTTCGGGCGCTTGCGCAAGGCCGGCTCGGGCGGTGGCGGCAACAGTATCGGAACGTCGCGCGCCATGCCCCTGGCGCCCGCCAGGAAGCCGAGGATGCGGTTCTCGACATCGTAGAACACCCCATCTTCGAACCAGCCGATGTGCTCGCCCTTGAGCGAAAACGCGCTCAAGCCGAACACGAAACCGGCCGGGTCGCCGCCGATGGTGCGCAAGCAGAATTCGTCCAGGATGGCGGACGCCCTGCCCGCCTCGTCATATAGCCAAGTAAGCAAAAATCATCCCCTCAATGCGTCTTGTTGTTCCTTCCATTGATTTTAACTTGTAATATTCGCAACTTGGCGCACCGTTGAAATGATCGTGGAATCAGGTCCAGCCGGCGTCGACGACGAATTCCTGGGCCGTCATCATGCGGCTGTCGCGCGCGCCCAGGAACAGCGCCATGCTGGCCACATCCTGCCCGACGATGCGTCCCGGCAGGCACTGGTGTTCATCCATGGCGCGCTCGCCGGCCGGGTCGACCCATTTGTCGAGCTGGCGCGGGGTCATGACCCAGCCCGGCGTGAGCGTGTTGACGCGGATGCCGCTCTTGCCGAATTCGCGCGCCAGGCTGCGCGTGAGGCCGTTCACGGCCGACTTGCTTGCCGCGTACACCGGATAGCCGGCCACCTTGTTCTTCCAGCCGGTCGAGCCAAGATTGATGATGGCCCCGCCGCCGCGCCGCTGCATGCCTTCCATCACCGCCTGGGCCGCGAAGAACGCGACCTTGAGGTTGATCGCGACCTTGTCGTCGAAGTATTCCGGACTGACCTGCAGGAAATCGTGGCGCTCGTCGTTGGCGGTATTGTTGACCAGCACATCGAAGTCGCCCAGCTTCTCGCCCGCCGCCTTCACGCTGGCGCGTAGCGCATCGATATCGGACAGGTCGCAGCCGATGAAGTACGGCGTATGCGCCACCGTGCCGGCCAGGCCGTCGACCAGCTCGGTGGACGAGGCGATATCGCGGTCCGCGAACGCCACGCGTGCGCCCTGGCGCGCAAAGGCGGCCACGATATCGGCCCCGATGCCCGAACCGCCGCCGGTCACGAAGACGGCCTTGCCGGCCAGGCTCGGGTAATTCGCAAATTCCATGGTGTTTCCTTTTTCTTGTTGTTGAGCGCTGATGCTGCCTATGCTGCTGATGCGCTTTGACTGTTCATGCACGCGGCATGCCCCGCTGCCGCTAGCTGGCCTGGGTGGACTGCCACGCGGCGACGAACGCCGCAGCCCGCGCCCCCAGTTCGTCGGGCGTCACGCCAGGCGCATACAAGGCGCCGCCGATGCCGAAACCGGTGGCCCCGGCCGCGACCCAGGCAGGCATGGTTTCCGGCGACACGCCGCCGACCGGCCACAGGGGCGTGCCCGGCGGGAGCACGGTCTTGAAGGCTTTCAGGCCGGCGTAGCCGACCATCTCGGCCGGGAAGATCTTGAGCGCGTGGGCGCCGGCGCCGAGCGCGTCGAACGCTTCGCTGGGCGTTGCCACGCCGGGCGCGCACAGCATGCCCAGCGCCGCCGCGCGCGCGATCACGGCCGCGTTGCAGTTCGGCGCGACCAGCATGCGTCCGCCGGCCGCATGCACGGCGTCCACATCGGCCACGCTGAGCATGGTGCCGCCGCCGACAATGGCGCCCGCCGGCGCCATGCGCGCGAGCAGCGCGATCGATGCGAGCGCGCCGGGGCGGTTGAGCGGCACTTCGAGCAGGCGAAAGCCGGCCCCGAACAGGGCTGCGCCGGCTGCCTCGGCGTCACGCGCTTGCAGGCCACGCAAGATGGCGACCAGCGGGGGATTGAATTGGGTCAGGTCCATGATCAGAGCCTTTCAAAAAAGTGGGCCAGCGCGGCCAGGTAAACCTCGTCCGGATCGTGCGCGCGCGCCGGCATGCCGTAGTGCTCGGCCGCGCTCTCGTAGCGCGCACTGAGCGCGGGCGAAGCGATGATGTCGATGGCGCTGTCGGCATGGCCCTGCGCCGCCACGAACTCGGTGCCGATCAGCAGGCCGCTGACGAACGAGCGCGTCTGCGCCGCCGCCATGGTCTTCGACACCACGCGCGCGCGCACGCCGAACAGCGCGTTCGACAGCGGCCGCGCGCGCCGCGCTTCCTGCAGGCCGGCGGCAAAGGCGCTGTCGTCGTCCGGGCCGGCGGCCATCAGTGCGGCCAGCGTGCCGCCGGCGGCCAGCATCGAGAACAGTTCGCCGGTCATGTAGGTCACCAGCTGGTCGACGCGGCCGCTGCGCAGGAAAACCCACTTGCTGTGGGTCCCCGGCAGCACCACCCAGCCGTCGCTCAGGCCGCGCCCGGCGGCGCCGAGCAGTTGCGTCTCTTCGCCGCGCATCACGTCGACCGCGCCATCGCGCGTGCAGTAGCCGGGCACGATGAAGCAGCCGGGGTGGCCCGCCACAGGCGCCAGGTGGGCCGGCAGCGCGGTCAGCGGCACGCTGGTATCGAGATACGGCACTTCCTGCCAGCCGCTGGCCGAACCGACCATGCCGGACATGACCACCGGCATAGAGGCGCCGACGTTCATGCTGGCGCGTAGCGCCGCCAGCGAGCCGGCGAAGTCGCCGCCGACGGCCAGCATGCCCTGGTCGTCCGCATGGCGCGCCAGACACTTGCCGTCGCGTCCGACAAGATAGGCGCGGCGGTTGCTGGTTCCCCAGTCGATACCAAGTAGTTGCGTATGCATGGTTCCTCTCATAGTTTGTACGATAAGCCGAGATTGAAGCGCCGTCCGAACTCCGTCACTTCCTGCTCGTACGGATTGTTCGCGCTGGTGTAGACCATCTTTTGGTTCGTCACGTTATCGACACCAAAACGCAGCTGAAGTTTCGGCGTGAGGTGCTTGGCGAACGACAGCGCGACATAGGTTTCGGCGTCGTTGTCGACCAGCTGGCCCGCGCCCCAGGTCGGGTTGCGGACAAAAGCGCTGTAATAGTTGGCCGACATGCGTGCCTCGTAGCCGGCTTTTTCGTACCAGACGGTCAGGCCGCCGTTGTGCTTCATCAGCCCTTCGATCGGGAACGGTTTGGCGGCCGGGATATTTTCGTGGATGTTACTGGCAGTGTAGGCGTAGTTCCCGGAGAGTCCAAGGCCGCTGGCGAAGGATTGCTGGTACACCAGCTCGGCCCCGCGGATATTGCCGCCCTTGCCGTTGACCGAACGCGTCACCAGCGCGCCGCGCCCATCCAGCGTGGTCCGGTCGCTGGTGATGCCGATGTAGCGGCTGATATCCTTGTAGAACAGGCCCGCCGACAGCAGCGCGCCCTTGTCGAAGTACCATTGGTAGGCCAGGTCGATCTGGTCGGCCAGCATGGGTTTCAACTGCGGATTGCCGGCGCTGCCGGTCAGCGGCTGGGTGGGATTGGCGTCCACGTTCAGGTTGCGCGAGGCGCGCATTTCGTCGAGCGGCGCGCGCGACATGGCGCGGGCGATGGAGAAGCGCACCTGGCGTTGCTGCTTCTCGTCCAGGTTGAAAACCAGATTCACGCTCGGCAGCACTTCGGTGTAGGAAGCGGCGTCGCTGAGCGCCGTGGGCGCGGCGCCGTTGAGCGCCTGCATGCCCTCGCCGGCCTGCCTGGTGTGAACCACGCGCACGCCGGCATTGCCGCGCAAGGTTTTGCCGAACAGCGTGCCATCGAGGTCGGCCTGGCCGTACAGCGAGGCGCCGCGCTCGCGCACCTTCCAGCCCGACAGAAGGTCGTTCTGGGTGCGCGGGCGGCCCGCCGCGTCGAAAGCGCCCGGTCCGAAGGCGGCCGCCGTGCTGGCGCCGAAGTCGCGCAGCGCGATGTAGGGCGCCATGCCGGCCACGTTGACGGTCTCGTAGTGGGCATCGGGAATCGCAGTGATCGGGGCGACCTGCCAGGTGGTCTGGCCGTATGACTTTTCGCGGTGGGTGACGCGCGCGCCGAACTTGAGGCGCTTGGCCGGGCCGAGCTCGATATCGCGCGCCGCGTTCAGGTGCAGCGCGCTCAGTTCATCCTTGAGGCGGCCGTCGGTATCGATGTGCATCGTCGGGCTCCGGAAATTGGCGGGGTTGCCGCTGTCCTGGCCGAGCGAGAAGGCTTGCTGCTCGCCGCCGGTGAAGGCCCAGCTGAGGGTACCCGTGCCGCGGCTGAACTGGCGCAGGTCGCGCCACTGGCTGTCGCGCTGCGCGCGCGAGGTGGACAGGTCCGCCTCGAGCTTCCAGGCGCCGGCCGTGGTTTTGCCGTTGACGCCCAGCGCCAGGGTGCTGGTGTCCTGCACCCACAGCGAATCGTGGTTGCTGAAGCCGATGTCGGCCACGCTGGCGCCGGCCACGTAACCGTTTCGGATATCGAGCTTGCTGTAGCGACCCTTCTGGCCGTTATCCCAGTTGCCGATGTCGCCGCTCCAGTGCTGCAGGCCCGGTTCGCGGATCTTTGCCAGGGCGTAGTAGGCGTCGGCGGCGAGCAGGCTCTCGCCGTTCTTCCATTCGACTTTCCCCAGCACGCTGGAGCGCTCGTCGGTGCCGCGCAAGACCTTGTCCTGGAAGCCCCACGGCGTTTTGTCGACCGTGCCGTCGCCATCGATGTCGCCCGCATTGTTTTCGTTGAAGCCCCAGTGATCCTTGTTCTTTTGCAGCGAAGGCTGGTCCTGGTAGCTGAACGCCAGCGCCACGCCGAGCGACTTGTCGAAGAACTGGTCGAGGTAGATGCCGCCCACGCGCGGCGCGGTTTTCTTCGCTCCCGGGATATCGCGCCCCAGCGCGTAGTACAGCGCATCGGCGCGCAGAGAGGCCTGGCGGCCCCTGTATTTGAGCGGCTGCACGGTTTTCAGGTCGATCGTGGTGGCCACGCCGCCTTCCACCAGTTCGGCCGACTGGGTCTTGTAGACGGTGGCGCCGCTGAGCGACTCGGACGGAAACTGCTCGAAACGTACCGAACGATCCGGTTCCGACGTAGCCAGTTCGCGCCCGTTGAGGGTGGCACCGATGAAGCGCGGGCCGAGACCGCGCGCCACCACCTGGCTGGCGTTGCCGCGGTCGATGCCGGACGACAGGCCAGGCAGGCGCGCCAGCGATTCGGCGATGGTGGTGTCGGGCAGCTTGCCGATGTCTTCGGAGGCGATCACTTCGACCATGCTGTCCGACGCTTCCTTGACAGCGAGCGCATTGCGCACCGACGAACCGATACCGGACACCGTCACTTGCTGTACCTCGTCGGCTTGGGCGCGGGCCTGCGCCGCGGCGAGCGGCAAGGCGAACAGGCTCGCGATCAGCCAACCGAGTTGTTTCTGTTTCATCCGGGTCTCCTGGGTTTGTATGGTGCTGCCATGCGCAGTTCGCTTTGCTGTCCGCGAATCCGGGTCATGGTCAGGATCGTACGGACTCCAGGAATATGATTCCAATTGCTTATTTATAAAAAGGCATGCTTAAATCATATAGCTTGGGACGGTCGATAGCGCAGGGCCGCCACTTCGCGCATCGTGGCCAGCATGCTCTCGGCGCCGGGGGAGAGCTGGTGGTGGCGGCGCGTGATGATGCCGTACATGTCCATGCGGATGTTCAGGTCGAACGGCAGCACGGTCAGCAGGCCCGTTTGCAGGTAGGGCTGCGCCAGTTCCAGCGGAAGCGCTACCACCATGTCGCTGCCGGTCAGCAGGTGCGCGATTACGGGAAGGGCCAGCGTTTCGACCGTTTCGGCCGGCGGTTCCAGGCCGCGCGCGAGGAACAAGGCGGTCAGGCGGTCGCGCAGGATGCTGCCGTTGGGCGGCAAGATCCAGCCCTGGCGCGCCAGTTCGTCGAGCGTGAGATCGGTGCGCCCGGCCAGCGGATGGCCGGCGCGCACGATCAGGCTGTGGGGTTCATCGGTGACCGGCTCGAAATACAGTTCGGAGGCGGCACCCGTGTCGAGAATGCGTCCGACGACCAGATCGAGTTCGCCGGCGCGCAGGCGCTGCACCAGGATCTTGCTGGTATCGACGGTGATCGACACGTGCACGCGCGCGTGGCGCGATTTGAGCAGGTTGACCGCCTCGGGCACCAGGCTGGTGGACGGCGTGAGCACGGTGCCCACATCGACCCGGCCGCGCAGGCCGGAGAGCAGTTCCATCACCTCCTGGTGGGCGGCGTCCATCTCGGCCAGGGCCGCGCCGGCGCGGCGGATCAGCACCTGGCCGTACCAGGTGGGCGCCACGCCGCGCGGCAGGCGCTCGAACAGCTGCACGCCGAGCGCGTGTTCGAGTTCGCCGAGCAGCTTGGAGGCGGCGGGCTGGGTCAGGTTCGCCGCTTGCGCCGCGTGCATGATGGAGCCGTGCCGGCCCAGTTCGACCAGCAGCACCAGGTGGCGGGTCTTGAGGTGCGAGCGGACAAATCGGTCGGAGCGTGGATCAGGCATGGGTGTCTGTCGGAAATCAGGGATGCCGATGATATATGCACAGTAAGCAAAACGTCAACACATATGACATCTGACGTTCCGACAACTGCCATTCTCGCTTATGTGCGGCGTTCTCCGCGTGCCTTGAGCTGATCGAGCAGCACGGCGGCCAGCAAGATCGAGCCGCGCACCAGATACTGGTAGAACGAATCGACGTTGAGCAGATTCATCACGTTCTCCACGGTCCCCATGATCAGTACCCCGATCAGCACCCCGAAGATGCGCGCCTTGCCGCCCTGGAGCGAGACGCCTCCGAGCACGCAGGCCGAAATCACATCGAGCTCGAAGCCCTGGGCCGCATTCGGCTGGCCGCTGGTGATGCGCGACGCCAGGATCAGTCCCGCCAGCGCCGTCACCAGCCCTTGCAGCAAAAAGATCCACACGCGCAGCTTCTCGACCTTGACGCCGGCCAGGCGCGCCGCTTCCGGATTGCCGCCGATGGCCAGGGTGTTGCGCCCGAAGACCGTATGATTGAGCAGCACGCCGAAAATGAGGAAGCAGGCGCCGGCCACCAGCACCGGCAGCGGCAGCCCGAACACCTGGGCATCGCCGAACGCGATGAAGGCGTCGGAGTTGATGCCGACCGCCTGCCCTTGGGAGGCGATGAACGCCAGTCCGCGCACCATCAGCATGGTGGCCAGGGTGGCGATCAGCGCATTGACGCGCAGGTAGGCAATGAGCACGCCGTTGCCGGCGCCGATCAGTGCTCCCGCGCCCAGGCCGGCGCCCACCGCCAGCGCCACGCTGCCAGTGCGCTCCAGGACCATGGCCCCCAGCACGCCGGCAAAGGCGATGGTGGAGCCGACCGACAGGTCGAAGTCGCGTGAGGCCAGGCATAGCATCATGGTGCAGGCGACCATGCCGATCTGCGCCACCGACAGCATCAAGCCGACCACGTTGGCGACCGAGAAGAAGTTATCGACCGTGGCCGCCAGCACGGCGAACAGCACCGCGTACGCCAGCGGCATGCTGTATTCGATCAGGAGCGCGCGCTGGCGGCCGGCCAGCGCGGGGGCGCCGGTGTGGGTGACTGGGATGGTGCTCATGCGGTTCTCCGGGAGGTGTTATCGGCGTTGTCGCCGTCGCTATCGCTATCGCTATCGCTATCGCTATCGCTATCGCTATCGTTATCGTTATCGTTGTCGTTGCCGCTGTCGGGCAGCGCCAGGCGCAGCACCGCTTGTTCGTCGGCGTCGGCACGCGCCAGCTCGCCGACGATGCGCCCGTCCCGCATGACTGCCACGCGGTCGGAAATGCCGAGCACTTCGGGCAGTTCGCTCGAGACCACGATCACGCAGCAGCCGCGCGCGGCCACTTCGTGGATGATGCGGTAAATGTCGTTCTTGGCGCCGACATCGATGCCGCGTGTCGGCTCATCGAGCACCAGCACTTTCAGGCCCGGTTCGGCCAGCCAGCGCGCCAGAATCACCTTTTGCTGGTTGCCGCCCGAGAGCAGGCGGATTTCCTGCTCGCGGCTGGGGGTCTTGATGCGCAGGCGGGCGATGAATTCGTCGGCCAGCGCCGCCTCGCGCGCATGGCGCAGGAACACGCCGCCCAGCAGCGCATGGCGGCGGCAGCTGATGTTGATGTTTTCGGCCACCGAGGACTGGGCCAGGATGCCCTGCTCCTTGCGGTCTTCGGGACACAGCACGATGCCGGCCGCAATCGCCGCCGACGGCCCGCCCGTCGCTACCGGCGCGCCGTCGAGCATCACGGTGCCGGGCGCGCGCTTGTCGGCGCCGTACATCTGGCGCATCAATTCGCTGCGCCCGGCCCCCACCAGGCCGAAAAAGCCCAGCACTTCGCCCGCGCGCACGGAAAAGTCGCAGCCGTCGGCCATGCCGCGCACCGCCAGGCGCTCGGCGCCCAGTTCACGTTCGCGGTAGTCGTAGATGTCGCTCAGCTCGCGCCCGACCATGTCGCTGATCAAACGGTCGCGCGGCACCTCGGCCATCACCGGATGGGTGGCGACCTTGCGCCCGTCGCGGAAGATGGTGCAGGCGTCGCACAGCGCGTACAGTTCCTCCAGCCGGTGCGAGATGTAGATCAGCGTGCGCCCTTCGGCGCGCAGGTCGCGCACCAGCCGGAACAGGATTTCCGTTTCGCGGTGCGACAGGCTGCTGGTCGGCTCGTCGAAAGCGATGACCTGCGCGTCCTGCATCACCGCCTTGCAGATCTCGACCATCTGGCGCTGCGCGATCGACAGGTCGGCCAGGCGCGCGTTCGGGTCGAGGTCCACCCCGATCTTGGCAAGGCGCCTTGAGACCAGCTCGTTGGCGGCGCCCTTGTCGAGAAAGCCCATGCGGGTCGGCATGCGGCCCAGCAGGACGTTCTCGGCCACTGTCAGCTCCGCAACGTACTGCAGTTCCTGGTGAATGATCGACACGCCGGCGGCGATGGCGTCGCTGGCCGAACCGAAGCGCACCTCGCGCCCGTCCAGCAGCAGGCGCCCGCCGTCCGGGCGGTATTGCCCGCCCAGGATCTTGAGCAGGGTCGACTTGCCGGCGCCGTTTTCGCCCAGCAGGCCGTGCACGGTGCCGGCATGGGCCTCGAAGCTGACGCCCCCGAGCGCGATCACGCCGGGGAAGTGCTTGGAGACCTGGTCAAACTCGAGGTAAGCGGACATCGTGGATCACTTCTCCATTTCGGCGTGCACTTTGACGGCATTGGCGCGCGTCATCAGTGTGCCGGCGGTCAGCGTTTCGGCCGCCGGGACCTTGTTGGTGACGATCCAGTCGTACAGATTGGCGGCGGTCTCGTAACCGTGGCGTTTCGGGCTGATCATCACGGTGCCGAAGAAACCGGTCGGCTGCGGCTTCGCGAATTCGTTCAGGGCCGTCTTGCTGCCGCCGATGCCGATGCCGATCATGGCGTCGGCGCGCATGCCGCGTCCTTCGGCGGCGCGCACGGCGCCGAGCACCGCTTCATCGTTCAGTCCCACCGCCACCCAGCGCTTGAAGCGCTGCTGCTTGGTGTAGGCGATGTTGGCGGCGTTGAAGGCCGATTCGGTATCGGTCTTCGATTGCGCCGCATCGACAACGTTCGCCGCCGGCACGCCAGCCGCTTTGAGCGTGTCGACCGCGCCCATGGTGCGCTCGCGGGCCGTCGGCAACTGATCGTACGACACGCGCAGGATGCCGACGTCGGCCAGGTTCCAGCCGCGCGCCTTGATTTCGGCGGCCAGTCCGGCGCCCACCTGCTTGCCAATGTCGTAGCCCGAAATGCCCATGTGCGGCACCGATGCCAGCGGCTTGCCGGCGCCATCGAGCAGGCGATCGTCGACCGAGATGACTTTCATGTTATTGCGCTTGGCGGCGCGTTCGACCGCCTTGCCCAGCTTGACGTCCGGCGCGCAGATGACGAACCCCTGCGCCTTTTGCGCGGCCAGGTTGTCGATCGCGGCGATCATTTTTTCACCGTTCGGGATGCCGATCTTGATCAGGGTGAAACCTTTGTCCTTGGCGGCTTGCTCGGCGAAGCGCCATTCGTCCTGGAACCACGGCTCCTCGGCCTGCTTGACCAGGAAGCCGATCTTGACCGGGTCGGCCGCCTGGGCGGCGCCGAAAGCGCATGCCACGACAACGGCCGCGGCCAGTTTTGCGAGAGTAGGGAAGGTTTTCATGGTGGTCTCCTGTTCAATTATTGTGATGGATGATCGTCGAATGGACTGTCTGGCTGGCCCGCGACGCCGGGAACAGAGACGGTGAACAAACCGCCCTCGCCTACTGCGGCGAGCTGCGTAAGGCCAGCACCGCCAAAGGCGATGCTGCTGCAATCGAGCGCGATGCGCCGTACCACCTTGCCGTCGGGCGCGTACTGGACCAACTGGCCCGCCTGGGCGTTCCACAGGCAGTCGGCGGCGTCCAGCACCGCGCCGCGCGGCGTGGCACCGGCATCGAGCTGCGCGAACACCTTGACGCCGCCGACGCGGCCACGCTCGGCGTCGTAGTCGCAAGCGAGAAGCTGGCTGGCGCGCGCATCGGCGAAGAACATGCGCTTGCCGTCGGCGCTGAAGCAGATCGCGCTCGCTTCGGCCACCACCGGCAAGGCCAGCCGGCGCAAGCCGTACTTGCCCGAAAACTGATAAAAACTGCCGATCGCGCGCCCGTCCTTGGCCACGTTGCGGGTTCCGAACACCAGAAAGCCGCGGCGGTCGGTGCAACCGTCGCTGATCGCCGTGCGCGGTTCGGCGGCGTCCACCGCCACCAGCGGCTGCACGCGCAACTGGCGCGGACCGGTGTCGCGGCCCGGCTCGGAGAAGCCGAGCCGCTTGCTCAGCCCGAGCAGCACGCGCCCGGACACGCAGTGCGCCAACAGGCCGGCGGCGTCGGGCAGGCGGCAGGCCAGCGGCGCCGGATCCTGCTCCGCCAGGGCGTGCACCGCGTGCGCGCCGCTGCCCGCCCACCACCAGCGGTGGCCGCGCGCATCCCAGCGCAGGCAGCGCCCGGGATGGTGCGACAAACGTGCCGATGGCGCCGTCATCGTCACGGCTTCACGTCGAGACGGTAGATCGGTGTCACGCGCACGGCGCGCAGTTCGGCGATCTGCTCCTTGCCGCCAAAGTTCGGACGGCCTTCCTTCGGAATGTAGACCGGGGCGTCGGCGCGCAGCGGCAGCACCGTCAGGGTCAGCGGACCGCTGCCCGCATGGCGCGCCGCGAACTGCCAGCCGTAGCCGCTGTAGTACCAGTCGTCGAGCATGCGGGTGCCGTTGAACAGACGTCCGATATCGCCGACGAAATCGAGTTCGATCAGCGCATCGAGCTTGTTCTGCTCTCGCGGCAGCTCGATCGACCAGGCCGCGGCGGCGCTGAAGCTCTCCGGCAGCGGCTGCAGCGCGGCGTTGGCCAGGCCGCCGATCATCACCGGGCGCACCGGGCGCGCCACGCGCACCGGCTTGAACGTGGCCGCATGGCTGCGCGCCGGCAGGGTAACGGCGAACGACTGGAACATGCCGTCCTGGCCGGCGTGAAGTGGCATGTCGGCCTTGGGCGTGCGCGGCAGCGCCGGATACACGGCGAAGCGGAAGGCCGGATTGCCGTCCGAGCGCAGGCGCAGGCCGCCGTCGGCAAACCAGGTTTGCTGGGCGCCGATGACAAGGCGGCGCTGGCCGGCCAGCTGGCCGATTGCCAGTTGCTGCGATTGTTCTGGCGTGAGCACCATCAGCGTCACGGGCGCCCTGCCGGCGCGCCGGATCGTCACCGCCGCCTGCGTGCCGGGGGTGATGCCGTCGATGACGGTCTTGCCGCCATCCTGGTTGACGCGCGCGCCGGGGGCTGTCAGGCTGGCTGCGGCGGCGTCGAAACCCAGTTCGACCGGAATGCCGGCGCTGGCCGCGAACACGTACACCACGCCAGCCGTGCCGTTATCGAGCCGCGCCAGCGGCTGCGCCGTGGCATAGGCCAGGCGCGTGCCGTCCAGGTCCATGTTGACCGGCCAGATAAAGTAGGCGCCGTCGGCCAGGTCGACCGGCTGGCGCGGGAACTCCACGGTCTGGCCGGGCAGCTTGACCGAGAAGCGCACCTGGCGCTGCAGCGGCATCGGATACTGGCGCACATGGTTGCTCACGAACAGAAAGGCGCTGTCGCCCTGGCTGCGCACGGACAAGCGCGGCGTCTTCAGGTCGCCCGGGCCAGCCGGCACGACATCGGGCTTGCGCACCGTCATGGGCGCGAGGCGGTCGCCGAAGTCGCGCATGAACAGGTGGAAGGGGCGCAGGCGCGTGAGCACGGGGCGCTGCTGGCCATCCGGGCCCAGTGGCGCCTGGAAGTCGTAGCTGATCATCGGCGTGTCGTTGTAGCCGCCGGTGAGCGTGCTTTCTTCCAGCGTGGTCATGCCGACCGGATTGCGCCCGCCGTGGAACATGTAGTAGCCGACCAGGTTCACGCCGGAACTCAACTGCACCGGCAGCATCGAGGCGATATCGCCGCTCGATACCACCGGGCGGCGGCGGTACATGAACGGCAGGCCGGCGCCGTATTCGGCGCCCAGGAACGGGGTCTTGTCGATATCGGTGTCGGCGGTGCCGCGCGTGCTGGCCCTGGTCTGCGCACCGAGGTCACCGCTCACGCGGCTGTCGAAGCGGAAGGCGTAGGTTTCTTTCGGCGCCAGCTCGGTGGTACTGCGCGCCCATGGCTCGTCGGGATAACCGCCGAACACCGGCGTGACCTCGCCGGACGGATACACCGTCTGGTCCCAGCCGGTGACGGTGTACAGCGGCACGTCCATGCCGGCCTCGCGCGCCATGCGCTTGAGGGTGCTGATATGGCCGGCGCCTTCGCCCGGCCCATTGAGGTTGTATTCGTTTTCGATCTGCACGCCGATCACGCGGCCGCCATCCTTCCACAGCAAGCCCTTGAGCTGGCGTCCGATCTGGCCGTACAGGCGCGCCACGTGACGCAGGTACTGCGGGTCGTCGCCGCGCGTGGGCATGGCGCCCACCACCCAGTCGGGAATGCCGCCGTAGCGCACTTCCGCGTGCACCCACGGGCCGACCCGCACCATCACGTCCAGGCCCGCGCCAGCTGCCAGCTGCACGAAGCGGCGCAGGTCGCGCTGGCCGTTCCAGACGTACGTGCCCTGCTGCTCTTCGTGGTGGTTCCACATGATGTAGGTGGCCACGATGTCGATCCCGGCCGCCTTCATCTTGCGCAGTTCCGCTTCCCATTCGTCGGCCGGGGTGCGGCTGTAGTGAAACTCGCCCATCACCGGCATCCACGGCTTGCCGTTGCGGGTCAGGTACTGACTGTTGGCGCCGATGCGCTCACCGGAAGGGGACACCGAGGCACCCATTTGCAGCTGGTTTTCGAGCGGCGCCTTCGCCGGCGCGCTGGCGTCGATGCGCAGCAGGGCCTGGCCGCACGCGGTGCTGGCAAAGGCGCCTGCCACCAGCAGCGGCAGGCATTTGACGATCAGGTGCATCTTGTCTCCGTTATTACTGTTTTTATTTTTTGTGGTGCTGCGGGGAGGGAGGCCCCTCATGTCTTGATTTTGTTTACCGCTACCACTCGGCGACGCTGCCATCCTCATGGCGCCACAGCGGATTGCGCCAGTCGGGCGCGTTCTTGCTGGCCTCTATCACGCGTTCTTCGTCGACCTCGACGCCCAGGCCCGGCTTGGTCAAGGCCGCGATGTAGCCGCCTTCCATGCGGAAGTCTTCCTTGTTCTTGACGTAGTCGAGCAGTTCGGCGCCCTGGTTGTAATGGATGCCCATGCTCTGTTCCTGCAGCACTGCGTTGTGCGAGACGAAGTCGAGGTGCAGGCAGGCTGCCAGCGCCACGGGGCCGAGCGGGCAATGCGGCGCCACGGCGACGTCGTAGGCTTCGGCCATGGCCGCGATCTTGACGCATTCGGTGATGCCGCCCGCGTGCGACAGGTCCGGCTGCAGGATCGCCAGGCCGCCCTGTTCGAGCACGCGCTTGAATTCGAAGCGCGAGTACATGCGCTCACCGGCCGCCAGCGGGATCGAGGTCGATTCGGCCAGGCGCGGATAATATTCGGCCTGCTCGGCCAGTACCGGCTCTTCGACAAACAGGGGCCGGTATGGCTCGAGGGCGCGCAGCAGCACCTTGGCCATCGGGGCGGCCACGCGGCCGTGGAAGTCGATGCCGAATTCGATCTCGTTGCCGAAGGCTTCGCGGATGTCGGCGATGCGCCCGACCGCCTGGTCGACCGCGCGGGCGCTGTCGAGCATGCGCATTTCTTCGGTGCCGTTCATCTTGAAGGTGTCGATGCCGACCGCGCGCAGCTTGCGGATGCCGGCGATGACGTCGGACGGACGGTCGCCGCCCACCCAGCTGTACATTTTCATCTTGTCGCGTACCCGGCCGCCCAGCAGGTCGTAGACCGGTACGCCGAGCAGCTTGCCCTTGATGTCCCACAAGGCCTGGTCGATGCCGGCGATGGCGCTCATCAGAATCGCGCCGCCGCGGTAAAAGCCGCCGCGATACATGGCTTGCCACAGGTCGTTGATGCGGCCCGGGTCCTGGCCGATCAGGAATGGCGTCATCTCGTGGACCGCCGCTTCGACCGTGCGCGCGCGGCCTTCGATCACCGGTTCGCCCCAGCCGACGATGCCTTCGTCGGTCTCGATCTTCAACAGCATCCAGCGCGGCGGAACCCGGTACGTCGTCAGTTTGATGATTTTCATCGCTTAGCCATTAGTCAAGAATGACAAGCAGTCTAAGCCTGCGAGCTAAGCTCGAAATATGAATATTCGACAAAAAGCTATACTCAAATCGCATAGCTTACGCGTCTTGCGCTGCTCGCTATGATGGATATTCTCCGTAGTACTTTACTGACGGAAATATCACATGCTTTTGCAGGGAGCACGCGCATGACATTCCGCATGACATTCTGTTCTCAACTGATTGCCGGCACCGTGGCATTGGCCGGGCTGCTGGCACCCGGCGCGGCGTTCGCCATTCCGATCGCTTCACCCGGCACCGAGGGACTGGCCGTGCTCGCCGCGAACGCGGGCGCCATCGTGGCGACCTACCAGGGCAGCTCGGCCGACTATGCCAACGACCTGTATTTGTTTACCGATGACGGGGTCGACAACAACGATGTGTTCATGTTCAGTAATCGCGACACCCCGGTCGGCGGCATCTTCAACCTCGGGCGGTTCGTGGTGGGCAGCGAACTGATGTTCCGCCTGCACGTGAATACGACCGGGCGCGATTTCTTCAGCGGCCCCGCCAGCCGCAATCCGGACCGGCGCCCCCATGCGCGCGTGCAGCAGGACTGGACGCCCGGAACCGCACTCGTCAGTTTTGAGGATTTGCGTGGCGGCCCCTACAAATTCAATGATCTGAGTTTCTCGCTGAGCAATGCGGCGACCACGGTGCCGACCATCCCGCCGCCCGTGCCCGTTCCCGCGCCGGCCTCGCTCGGCTTGATCGGCATCGGCGTCGCCGGCCTGCTGGCCGCACGGCGGCGCCGCGCCGGTTGATGCGCGCGCACACACCGGCCGGGAACCTTAGTCGGTGCACTGTTGTCCAATCAGTCATCACTTCAGTGGAGACTTGCCATGACCAACAGCAACGCTCATGAAAACGACCAGCCGGACCAACTGCCCGGCGCCACGCCGTCAACCGCGTCGCGCCGCCCCGGCGTGCCGGATGAGGGCAGCACACCACCGGACGACGGCCTGCAAGCGCCGGACTATCCCGATGACGACGAACTCGATGACGACGATCTGCGGCTGATGGCTGACACCATGCCCGGCGAGGGTCCGGGCGACGACTAGGGACGCCGCCTGCACCAGCGCCAGCGCCAGCGCCAGCGCCGCAGGCGCGGCAGGCAATGCGCTCCATTTCCAAGTGACAAGCTATCGCTTTGGCTTTTCAGATAGGTATTTTTATTCCCGCATCCGGAAAAGGAAGCGCCGCCCTTGCACCTCCATCAAAAGTTCCCCTTTGGTATGCGTCGATAATTTATACAGGCCTGCGCGTGTACGCCGTTGGCACGGCGCCGTGGAGGAAGACGATCAACGAACCGGAAGGGAAACAGCATGAAATCGATGCAATCGGAAATTGCGGATTCAGTCACCAGCGGCGGGATGTCGGATGCCGGCAGCGCCAGCACGCACGACATGCCAGGCGCTCAGATGATGAGCCAGCCTTCGGCAGCGCCAGCGGCGGAGGACGACACGCCCGACGCGCAAGCACTGGCTGTGCAGCCGGGCCCGCGCCGGCCAAGTTCGTCCCCGGTGGTGTCGTGGGGTCCGAACCGGCTCGACGTGTTCGCGCTGGGAACGGGCCGCGCAATACATCACAAATGGTGGAATGGTTCGAGCTGGAACCCGTCGCTGACCGGCTATGAATTCATGGGCGGTGTCGGCACCAGCGCGCCACAGGCCATCTCGACCCAGGCCAACCGCCTGGACGTGTTCGTGACCGGCACCGACAGCGCGCTGTATCACAAGCAGTGGAACGGCAGCAACTGGTTGCCTTCGCTCACCGGCTACACCAACCTGGGCGGCCTGTGCATCGGCGACCCGCGCGCCATCTCGTGGGGCCCCAACCGGCTCGACGTGTTTGTCGTCGGCACCGACCGCGCCCTGTATCACAAGTGGCGCAGCGGATCGACCTGGGGACCATCGCTGACCGGCTACGAAAACATGGGCGGCATCATCATGGAGCAGCCTGAAATTGTCTCCTGGGGCCCGAACCGGCTCGACGTGTTCGTCATTGGCACCGACCGCGCGCTGTATCACAAGTGGTGGAACGGCAGCAGCTGGGGTCCGTCGCTGACCGGTTACGAAAATCTGGGCGGGGTGTGCATGTCGGCGCCGCGCGCGGTAGCCTGGGGCAACAACCGCCTCGATGTGTTCGTGACCGGCACCGATGGCGCGCTGTATCACAAGTGGTGGAACGGCAGTACCTGGCTACCCGCCGGAGGTAACCTGGAAAAGCTCGGCGGCGTGTGCGTCGGCATGCCCGAGGCGGTGTCGTGGGGTCCGAACCGCATCGATGTGTTCGTGGTCGGCACCGACAGCGCGATGTATCACAAGTGGTGGAACGGCAGCAGCTGGGGTCCATCGCTGCTCGGCTTTGAAAACATGGGCGGCATCCTGTCCTCGCAACCGCGTGCGGTGGCGTGGGGCCCGAACCGGCTCGATGTGTTTGTCACGGGCTCGGACAGCGCGCTGTACCACAAATGGTGGAACGGCTCGAGCTGGGGACCGTCACTCACCGGATACGAGGCCATGGGCGGCATCATCCAGAATTTCGGCCAGTCCCCGGTCGGGGCTGCCGACTCGGCGGACGCCTCCGGCCAGCCTGCGCAGTTGAGCAACGATATGGATAGCTGACTTTTCTGTCCGCTGCAGCGCGGCGACGATCGCTCCGCGTTGCGCCTGGCGCGGCGGTGACAGCCTTGCCGACCGGGAGACAGCCCACGCATGCGTGGGCTTTTCTTTGCCGCCTCCGCGCCTTCCCGCACCGGCAGCGCACTCGAAGTTGCGCACCGGAAAAATCGATGCGACAAATGGCAACGATCCGCTGGCCTGTCAAGGCGACGGCACTGTTATCCAATGCTCAAAATTATATATTTACAAGCTCTTCCCTTTTTAACAGCTCTACCCTTAACATCCCCGCTTTGGCTCCGGCCGACCGATAAGAGTGCGCATGACGACCACGACGATAACAGCCGAATTTCACTTGCTTCCGGAAGACATGGCGGCGGCTACCAGGCTCAACTTGCAAGCCTATCTCCCCGCGCCCATGGAATTCGGATGGGATCTGTCTGCAAGCGTCGGCGACCCGGCTTTTGGCCCCAACTACAAAAAAGTCATGAGCTGGACTGGAGTAGCCGGCAAGCAATACGCGATTCGCGCGACAGACGACCAGCAAGCGCCCATGATCTGGGTGTACAACGAACGCGGCGAAGCAATTGTCCAGGAGTACGACTATTCCGCCGATGGCAGCGCCTATCTGCACGATTTCATTGCGCCCTATTCGGGAACCTTCTATGCCAGCGTCCTGATGTACCCGGGGTCCTCGGGCAGAAGCGTGCGCCTCTATGCGGACCTGGACACGGCGACGGTGAGCACGCCCTCCCCCATTGCCGGCAGCGGCGCAAACGACAAGCTCCTTTCCACCATGGGCGGCGAGAAAATCGATGGCGGCGCCGGCGATGATGCCCTGATCTATTCCTGCGACCGGGCGGCCTACAGCATGATCAACATGGGTAATCGCCTGACGATCTCGGCCAAAGACGGCCTGGAGGGGTCCGATGAGGTGCGCAACGTGGAGCAGGTCGCCTTTGCCGATGGCGTTGTCGACCTGCGCTACAGCATGCTGGCGGAGTCGCTGTATCTGGGCTATTTCGGACGCGCCGCCGATCCGGCCGGCTTGCGCGCCTTCCAGTCGCAGCTCGCGGCGCTGAAGGCACCCGACAACGCCAGCGAATTGAGTGGCAAATACGGCAGCGATGCGGGCATCCGGAACCTCATCGACTCGTTCGGCACGAGCGCCGAATCGACGGCGCTGTACCCGGGCGACACCCAGGTGTTCGTCAAAGCCATCTTCAACAATCTGTTGAACCGCGCCCCGAACCAGGCCGGGCTCGATTTCTGGACGAGCGCCATCGATTCGGGCCAGCTGACCCGCGCCAACGCCTCGCTGGCGATTCTTGGAGGGGCGCAGTCGAACACGTCGGCCCAGGGACTGACCGACAAGCAAACCATCGCCAACAAGGTCAGCGTTGCGTGGAACTTCACGGCCGAGCTGGATGTGCCGACAGAGATTGGCGCGTATAAGGGCAGTGACGCAGCCGCGGCAGCGCGCACCCTGCTGTCGATGGTATCGGCGACGACGGCAATCGATACTTACCAAGTGCACGTCAATTACGCGATCCTGTCGTTTTCACCGCCACGCACGCCGGCCGATCATGCCCAAGACATGCCATCCGCATCCGCGCACGACACGCCGATCGACCTGTTGGGCATGGATACCGCAGTGGTCTCGGCGTTGCTGGCCTGAGCCACGTGCACGCGGCGGCGCCGCAATAGCGCGAACCTGGTGGTGCGGGCGCTGGCCGGCCCCGGCCCACGATACCCGTAGCGCCGCCGGACGCCGCTTACTGCGCCACGATGCGCAGCAACTGGCCGTTGTCTTCATCGGTAATCACGTACAGATGCCCGTCAGGCCCCTGGCGCACATCGCGCACGCGCTTGCCGATCTCCAGCCGTTCCTGCGACACCACATTGCCCTCCTTGTCGAGCACGATGCGCCGCACGTCCGTGGTGGCCAGCCCGCCGCTGAACAGGCTGCCGCGCCATTGCGGGAACTGGCTGCCGCTGTACTGCGTCAGGCCGGATGCGCCCGGCGACGGCACCCATGCAATCTTCGGTTGCGTCATGCCGGGCACGACCGGCTGGCCGACCGGTTCGCCCGTGCGGTAATCGCGCCCGTAACTTTGCAGCGGCCATCCATAATTTTGACCCGCTTCGACCAGATTAAGTTCATCGCCGCCGCGCGGTCCGTGTTCGGTGGCCCACACGCGGCCGCTGGCGTCGAGCGCCATGCCCTGGATGTTGCGGTGGCCGTAGCTCCAGATCTCCGGCAACGCTCCGGGGCGCGCAGCCAGCGGATTGCCGGGCGCGGCCTTGCCGGCATCGGTCAGACGCAGGATGGCGCCTTGATGGCTGCCCAGGTTCTGGGCCTGGTCGCGCGCCAGCATGCCGCCGATTTTCTGCGGCGGATTGCCGCCGTCGCCGACGCTCATCAACAAAGTTCCGTCCTTGTGCCACAGCAGGCGCGAGCCGTAATGCTGTCCGCCGCTCTTGTCGGGCTGGACGCGGAACAGTGTCTTGATGCCGTGTACGCGCTTGCCGTCGAACACGCCATGGACCAGGGTGGTGCGGTTGGCCTCATCGGTACCGGTGGCCATGGTCATGTAAATGCGCGGATTTTTCTTGTCGCCCGGATGGATGGCAATGTCGAGCAGGCCGCCCTGTCCGTTGGTGAAGACCGGCGGCATGCCCTCCAGCGGAACTTGCTCGAAGCGTTTGCCCTTGAGCAGATGCAGCTTGCCTTCCTTGGTACTGACCAGCAGGCGCCCGTCCGGCAACCACGCCATCGACCAGGGATGGGACAAACCTTCGCCGGCCACTTCCGCGCGCCAGCCTTTGGCGGGCGGCGGCGCATCGCTGGTGGGCAATTGGGCCAGCGCGGCAGGCAGCGCCAGCATCATCACCGCGATGCTCAGGGTGTGGGGCAAGGGAATTGGCAACATCGGGTATCTCCTTAACAATGGGGGTTCGCCCATCATCGTACCGGATGACTGCCAGATGCGCACGCCCGCCATCAACACCGGGCGTGGCGTATTGACGATGCGCCGGCCGTGGCGGGCCGGCGCATCGGGGGGCGCTTACTGCTGCTGCGACTCCGCCTGGAACTGATAGGCGCCAATGTCATACCCGGTTTTCGCGTTGCGCGGGTTTTCCAGGTAGTCGAATGGGAGCGCCTCGGTCGCCGTGCCGCGTCCGATCGCAGGCGAGCTGCTGGTCAGGCGCAGGTCCGGCGTGCCGGTCCGCTTGTAGTCCACGAACAAGGGCGCCGAGGTCACGGTCTCGGTGTGCTTCAGGCCGTTTTTGAGCCTGAAGTTATAGGTCGAATTCTGGAACACCAGATTGTTGCGGTAGGTATTGTTCTTGCCCGTCTGGCCCTGCTCCGACACGCCCATCTTGTTGTCGTACACAATGTTGCTGTACACGGCCGTGTAATCGTTCGGTCCCTTGGTGTGATAGTAGTCACCACCGCCGACGATGATGCCGGTGCTCGAGGTCGTCACCGTGTTGTTGGTGATGATGACGCGGTTGGCGTCGTGCCACAGGTGGATCGCGCCTTCCGAGACGCGGTAGACCACGTTGTTCTTCACGCTGCCCGAGGTGCTGACATAAATGCCCTGGATAAAGCGGCAGCCGACAGGGCCGATGTCGTGCACGAGATTGCCCACCACATCCGACTTGATGCCCTTATAGTAGCTGTCCACGCCGATGGCCGAACCGCCGCCGCTGTTGCAGCCGACCCCCTTGGCGACATCGTGCACATGGTTGGCGCGGATCATGGCGTAGGAGCCGCCGTTGTAGATGCCGTTGGTCCACTTGCTGCCGCTGCCATCGACGTGAAAGCCGACGATGTCCACATAGCTGCCGCGGTTATCCCAGGCCGCCTTGCCGCTGGAACCGGGGGCCACGATCTTGGCGCCCCATTTGGTGCTCGACACGTAATAGATACGCCCGCTGGCGGAACCGCTGACGGTGGTCTTGATGCCGCCGGTGTAGGTGCCGGGGGCCACGAACACGGTGGTGCTCGGCTTAGCCGCTTTCGACGCGCGTGCCAGCGTCTTGAACGGTGCGGCGGCGGTGCCGGCGTTTTTGTCGTTGCCGTTCGGTGCGACGTAAAAGTTGTAGGTGGTGGAAGGAACGGCAGGCGCTAAGGCTGCCGGGGCGGGCGCCACTGCCTGCTGCCCCCTGGCCTCGGCCAGGGCGGCGGCATCGCTGGCGCCGTACGCGGTCGTGGTGGCCCGGGGCGGCATGGCGTCGGCGGCGCCATAGCCGGTCAGGGCGAAATCTTTCTCGGTGTAAGGCGTTGCGCTGCTGGCCTTGGCATCGGCGCCATTGTCCTGGGAAGCAATGGCGGCGGGTTCGGCCTGATCGCCATCGGCGCGGACCGCCATCAGCGGATCGACCGGCGCCGTGGCGGCAGTGGTCGATTCGGTGCTGACGATATAGCCGGCCGTCTGCGTTTGCTGCTTAGCCTGGGACAAGTCCTGTTGGTCAGCACCACCACCGCACGCGGTCAGCAAGACCGTCATGCTGCTGCACAGCAACGCACTGACACGGATGTCCGAAGCAAAAGTGACAAATTTATTCATTACAGGTTCCTTACCTTGTGACGTGAATGAGTAAGGTTTGAGCCGGATCAAGTGTTTAGGTTCAACTATTTGCTAGGAAAATTTCTGTCAAGTATGAGAACCACATTTTTAATTCCCTCATATAAATCAAACACTTAGCTGCAACTTGGCTTCGCCGGGCCGCTCTAAGCAAGACATTTAACCTGACGGAGAACCCATGCGCGACTACAAGGATGTCAAACACGCCCTTCCCACTGGCGAGCACTATGCCGGTCTGATTCTTGGAAAAGATAACTGCCGGGACCACCATCTGGTGTTGCTTCCCGACGAGCTAGAAGAGGTTCCGTGGGGACTTGCGCGCGACTGGGCGCTGCAGTGCGGCGGCGAATTGCCGACCCGGCGCGAGCTGGCGCTGCTGTACGCAAACCTGCGCGAGCACTTCCAGCGCATGTGGTATTGGTCATGCGAAACGCAGGAGCCGCGCGCCCACCTGGTGTGGGGGCAAAACTTCACCAGTGGCATCCAGACCATGTACGGCCGGCCCTTTCGCGGCCGGGCGCGCGCCATTCGCCGCCTGCCGGTCGATTGATCGCGGCCGCACCGTCGCCAGTCACGCGTGCGCTATGTGCCCTACCGAACGGATCGGCAGATGCTTTTCCGATATCGTCCGTTGTGTCAACTCCGAAGCACTTAAATAACAACAGCCGTATTGGAAAACACCATGAATATCCTCATCAGCCTCATCGTCTACCTGGTCGTCTTCGGACTGATCTGGTGGCTCGTCAGCATGCTGCCACTGCCGTCGCCCGTGGCGCAGATCGTCCGTGTGCTGTTCATCATTCTCCTGATCCTGATCGTCCTGTCGGTCTTCGGCATCATTCCGGGTAATTTCCTGCCGCGACTGAATTTTTAGTCCCGCAACAGCTCGACCGGCCCGGCCAGTTCCCAAAGGAACCGCCGGGCTTTTTTACGTCTCGTGGGAATATAATCAGGCAACCATGACAACGTCATTTCCGATGCAAGCACAGATCCAGGCCTTTTTCGACGACGCCACCGCCACCATCACCTACGTGGTGTTCGCCGGCCCGGGCACGAGCTGCGCGATCATCGACCCGGTGCTCGATTTCGATCCCAAGTCGGGCCGCACCGCCACCGCATCGGCCGACCGGATCATCGATTTCGTGCGCGCCAATGCGCTCAGCGTCGCCTGGCTGCTCGAAACCCACGCCCACACCGACCACCTGTCGGCAGCGCCGTACCTGGCCGCGCAACTGGGCGGAAAAACCGCCATCGGCGCCGGCATCCGCAGCGTGCAGCGCGCCTTTTCCGGGCTGTTCGCCGATCCGGGCGAAACAACCCGCTTCGACCACCTGTTCGAGCCCGACGACACCTTTGCCATCGGCGCACTGCAGGCGCGCGCGCTGCACGTGCCCGGGCACACGCCGGCCGACATGGCGTACGCGATCGGCGACGCCGTCTTCGTTGGCGACACCTTGTTCATGCCCGACGTGGGCACCGCGCGCTGCGATTTCCCCGGCGGCAGCGCAGCGCTGCTGTACCAGTCGGTGCGGCGCATCCTGGCGCTGCCAGCCGCCACGCGCCTGTTCATGTGCCACGACTACCCACCCGGCGGGCGCGCACCCGCATGGGAGACTACCGTTGCGCAGCAGCGCGCGCACAACATCCATGTGCACGATGGCGTGAGCGAGGCCGATTTCGTGGCGATGCGTAGCGCGCGCGACGCCACGCTCGCCATGCCAACCCTGATCCTGCCCGCCATCCAGGTCAACCTGCGGGCCGGCCAGCTGCCGCCGCCCGAGGAAAACGGCGTGCGCTACCTGAAAATCCCGCTCAACGCTTTCTGAACCGGTTCTTACTGTTTGGCGGCGTCGGCCCAGCGCGCCACCGGCTTGTCGGTATTGGCCAGGAACCAGGTGGTGGCCGCCATCAGCGCCACGTGGCGGCGCAGGTTTTCCGGATCGACCTTGTCGAGCGTATCGGCCGCGGTATGGTGGTAATGGAAGTAGCTGGACGTATCGATCAGCGGCGAGAAGCTTGGCACGCCGGCCTGTTCGAGTTCGTGCAGGTCGCCCGTGCTGAGCGCATCGCTGCGCTGGAAGGCGCCCGCGCCCATTGGCTCGAGCGCGGCCTGCAGCGGCGCGAACTGCGCCACGTCGCGCGCAAGCACGCTGGCGCGCAGCCCGAACGGCCGCCCTGTCCCGCTATCGCTCTCGATGGCGGCAATCTGCTTGCCCAGCGTCGTCTTGTTCGCCTCGAAATACGCTTGCGCGCCGCGCCCGCCGTTTTCCTCGTTGGCCCAGGCGATCACGCGGATCGTGCGGCGCGGCCGGTAGTCGAGCTTTTTCAGCGTTTCGATCACGGCCATCGCGCTGGCGACACCGGCGCCGTCGTCGTTGGCGCCGGTGGCCAGGTCCCAGGAGTCGAGGTGGCCGGAGACAATCACGAATTCATCGGCCTTGTCGGTGCCCGGCCAGTCGGCGATGACGTTGAAACTGTCGGCGTCGGGCAGCACTTGCGGCGTGAGCGTCAGGCGCATGCTCACCGGGCCGCGCGCGGCCAGGCGCACCATCAGCATGGCGTCTTCGGCGCTGACGGCGGCCGCCGGGATGCGCGCGCCGTCCTGCATGCCGCCGGTGCCGGTGTGCGGCAGGCGGAAATCGGCGCCGCCGACCGAGCGTACCAGCGCCGCGGCCGCGCCCAGTTCAGCCGCCATGCGCGGTCCGCCGACCCGGTATTTCGCGCCCTGGCGGTAAGCCTGCGACGCCATGCCCCGCTCGGCCATGCCCTGGTCGAAGGCCACGTCGAACAGCACGATGCGGCCCTTCACCTCGGCGCTGCGCGCCTTGAGTTCATCGAAGCTGCGCACCACGATCACCGGCGCCACCAGCCCCGCCGCCGGCGTGGCGGACGAACCGCCCAGGGCGGTGAGCACCACGCGCTGGGTCACGCCGGCCGGCCGCCCGCGGTAGTCCACCAGTTCGCCCTTTTCTTCGCCACGCACCCAGTGCGGCACCTTGACCGGCTGCAGCGTCACGGTGGCGCCCAGCTTGCGCATGGCGTCGGCCACCTGGGTGACCGCGGCGGCGCCGCCGGCGGACCCGGACAGGCGCGGCCCGATCAGGTCCGTCATGTCGGCCAGGCGCTCGTAGGCCCAGTCGCTTTTGAGGGCGGTGTCGCGGATTTTCGCCAGGGCGGCGGGGTCGTTGCCGGGAGCGGCGGCAGACGCGCCGCCGCTGACGATGCTGACGATACTGGCGGCGAGAAGGGACAACACAGGCGTGTGGAACGTGCGTGACATGCGTTCAATCCTTGAAGTGGGCAGAAGGATTCCAACGATAACGCATTTGCGCCAAGCGTGCCGGGGCAATGTCGATTGGCGGCCGTTCAGCCGCCGCTCATGCCGCCACCAGGCGCACGCGCGTGATCTCGGACGGGGCGCCGAAGCGTTTCGGCGGCCCCCAATAACCGGTGCCGCGGCTGGTGTAGACCCACAGCTCGCTCATGCGGTTCAGGCCCGCGGTGAACGGCTGCTGCAGGGGCACGAACAGGTTCCACGGGAAGAACTGGCCCCCATGCGTGTGGCCCGATAGCTGCAGGTGAAAGCCCGCGTCGGCCGCGGCGGGTGCGCTGCGCGGCTGGTGCGCCAGCAGGATGCGCACGGTCACGTGGTCGGGCGCGCCCGCCGCCGCCGCGCGCGGATTGCTGCGGTGCGATTCGTCGAAATGGTGCGCGGTGAAGTCGGTCACGCCAGCGATCATCAGGGCCGCGTCGCCGCGCTCGCAGACCACGTGCTGGTTCATCAGCACCGTCAGGCCGAGGCGGCGCATTTCGGCGATCCACTCGTCGGCGCCGGAGTAGTATTCATGGTTGCCGGTGACGAAAAAAGCGCCGTCGCGGGCCGACAGGCGCGCCAGCGGTTCGGTGTGCATGCGCAAGCGCCGCACGCTGCCGTCGACCAGGTCGCCCGTGATGGCGATGGCGTCCGGCTTGAGCGCGTTGACCTTGGTGACAATGGCGTTCAGGTAGCCGCGCTTGATGGTCGGGCCCACGTGGACGTCGGAAATCTGCACGATCGAGTACCCGTGCAGCGCGGTCGGCAGGCCGGCGATCGGCACCTCCACTTCGACCACGCGCGCCACGCGGCGGGCATTGACCAGGCCAATCAGGGTCACGCCCAGCGCCAGCAGCGGTACCGCCATGGCCGTGCCGCGCACGATGGCCTGGCCGGCGCCGCCGGCCATTTCAAACACCAGCAAGCCAAGGTCGCGCACGAGGGTCAGGACCAGCAGCGAGGAAAAAAAGCCCATCGTCAGCATCCCTGCCCACGCCAGCTGGTCGGCCCAGCGCCAGCGCTTGAAGCGCACCGACAGCAGCCCAGCCGGCATCAAGAGGGTCGACGCGGCCAGCAAGGCGACCGCCAGGGCCACGCCCAGCGGGCCGGGATCGATGGCCGGCACCAGCCGCATGCCTATATAGACATGCAACATTGACAGAAGGGCCAGGACAATGAAAACGGCGCGCGCGGGCATGGGCAGGTCCGGAAAAGGAGGGGTAACCGAAGGCAGATGGGGCGGCAATCGGCTTACGCAAGGGCAAAGATCGCACGCGACCGTTGTTACAGTACGCACGCATTTGTAAGATTCTGTATTACCAATGGAGTTCCCATGGAGTACCGCTATAGTGGAGTCATGCCCCAGCGCTTGCGTGATCATCCCGATCTCGGTTGAGGCCAAAGGAAACGCTATGTTGAACACAAAATTTGTTGGTGCGGTGATTCTGGCTGCGGCGGCCATCTCCTCCACCGCAATGGCTAGCGACCGCGGCGTCAATACGGCGATCGGCGCCGTCGCCGGCGCAGCAATCGGTAACAGCACCGGATCGCGCAACGGCGCGCTGGTCGGTGGCGTCATTGGTGCGGTGGTCGGCAATTCGATCAGCACCCGTGACCGTGGTTACAACTCCGGCAACTACAACGACAACCGCTATGAAACCCGCTACGAAGAGCGCCGCTACGAGCGCCCGTACCGCGAGCCGGCACGCGTGTATGTCGAATCGCGCAGCTACTACCAGCCAGCCCCGGTGTATTACGCACCGCCTCCGCGCTACTACGGCCCTCCGGCGGTCGTGTATGTTGAGCGCGGCCGGGGATATCGTCACGGGTACGGACATGGTCATGGCCGCGGCCACGGTCGGGGTCACGGCCACGGACATGGATACGGCCGTTAATAACAGCTAGTTCCCCCCAGTTTTGCCCGGGCACGAGTTTCTCGTGCCTTTTTTTCGTCCCGACTCCCTTTCCCAGCCCCTCCGCTATGGCTTGCTGACGGCACGTGCCGGCACCTGAGGGGGAAGCATGGAAACAGCGGACGCAATCATCGCCCTTGGCGCAGGGCAATACCGCCTGTGCGGCCAGCTGGGCGGCTCGGCCTACGGGGTGGTGTGGCGTGCCGTGGGGCCGCGCGGCGAGGTGGCGCTCAAGCTGGTCAACCGCGACCAGATGGCGCGCGCCCATCCCCTGCAGCAGGAACGCTGGGTGACCAGCGCCCGCAACGAAATCGCCTTCCTCCAATCGCTCGCCCCCTGGGACGAGCGCCACGTGGTGCGCCTGCTCGACAGCGGCGAGCACGATGGCTTGCCCGTCATGGCGCTCGAACTGCTCGACACCGACCTTGGCCGCCACATCGCCCTCGAACGCGATGCCGGCCGCCCGCTCGCCACCGGCCAGCTGCTCGACTGGCTCGGGCAGATCAACCAGGCGCTGGCCAAGGTTCACCAGTACGGCTGGTCGTATCTGGATCTGAAACCGGCCAATGTGCTGCTCTCGCGCCGTCACGGCAGCGTCAAGCTGGCCGATTTCGGCACCAGCCGCCCGCTGGCCGACGGCCAGGCCCGCGCCTACGCCGGCACGGCCAGCTGGCAGGCGCCGGAACAGTTTTTCCCGGACCCCGCCGGCTGCTACGACACCGATACGCGTACCGATTATTTTGCCCTCGGGGCGCTGTTTTATTATCTGGTGACGGGCGGCCTGCCGCTGCGCTTTTGCAGCGACTGCGGCCAGGCTTACCGCGAGCACCGCAACGAGGGCGCGGCCATGCTGCTGGCGCGTCACGGCAACCGCCCTCCTGCCACCCTGCACGCCGATGAAGCGGACCATTTCGTGCGCGCCTTCGGACGCCGGGCCGACGCCGGCACCTGGAGCCCGGCGGCCGATGAGCCATCGAGCGGCGCGGACGAGGCGCTGCTGCTGCTGCGCGCCCTGCTCGGCGCCGACCGCGCGCAGCGGCCGCGCCACGCCATGCAGATCAGCCGCATGATCGGCGCCATTCGCGCCGCCCTGCCCGCGAGCGTCCAGCCATGATGCGCTTTCAGCTTGCGGACCGTTCGCCGGGCTTGAGCCTGACCGCCAGCGTGCTCGCGGTCCTGTGCCTGCTGCAGCTGGTGTGCCTGTGGCGCGCGCCGCCGGCATGGTCGCCCGAGCGCATTTCGGTGTCGCTGCAGCCGGGCGAATCGCTCACCATTGGCGACGCCGAACTGGCCGCCCCCCAGGCCGACAGCGCCCACCTGGCACTGCGCCGCGCGAATGACGGCAGCTGGTGGGCCAGCAACGTCAGCGCCGGCAAGCAGGTACTGCTGCAGCGCGATGGGTTTGACCGCCGCATGGGCTCAAGCGCCGTACTGGCTGGCCAGTCGTTCCGCATCGGCGCCGCGCGTTTCGATGTCGCCGACGCCGGCACCACGCAAATCGCGTTCTCCGGCCCCGGCGCCGCATGGCGCTATGATGGCGCCACGCTGTACCGCAACGACAGCGCCCAGCCTGCGTGCCCGGACGCCGGCTTTGCCGCACGCGCCATCGCGCTCTGGAACCGCGCCATGCCCCACGCGCTCACGGTTGCGCGTCCGCTCACCTTTGGCGGCAATCTGTACTGCGGCAACCGGCTTGGCATCGCCTACGTGGAGGGCGCCAGCGCCAGCATCGCCCGCACCCGCGACGGACTGCTGCTCTCTGGCGCGGCCGAACGCGCACCGCTCCTGATTTCGTCCGCCGCCGGAACCGTCGACCTGGCGCGCAGGGCCGAACCGCTGGCCGGCGTGCAGACCCTGGTGGCCGGGCGCACCCGGCTCGGCATGCAGATTAGCGACGGTGTGCTGCATCTGCTGCCGCAACGCCACGTGGCGCTGTACGCCGAAGCCGACGCCCTGCTGCCGGTGCAGGTGGCGTGGCAGTGGAAGAAGCGCGGCTTGTGGACGCTGCCCGCCGGGCGTGCGTGGTACGTGGCGCTCGGCCTGTGCATCTTGCTGGCTGCGGCGGCAGCGGTGCAATGGCAGCGCGGTGCCTGGCCTTTTACCCGCGATACCGGCCACGCGCTGCGCGCGGCGACCATCGGCAGTGCACTGCTGGCCATTGCCGGCGTGGCCGCGCTGCTGTTCCAGCGCTCCGGCAGCGCACCGGGCGTGGGCTGGTCGATGCTGCTGGCCTGGACTGCGCTGTGGGGCTGCCTGCTGGTGCCGGCGCGCCTGTCACTGGCTACGGCGGCGGGCGTGCTGCTGCTGGCGGTCGGCCTGCTGGCGCAGCTGGAACTGGGCTTTGGCGGCGCCGAATCGGCCGCGCTGCGCCACTTCCAGAAATCGGTGGCGCTGCTGGCGATCGGCCTTGGCATCGGAGCGCACCTGCGCCTGCGTGTGCGCTCCGGCGCGCCGGTCATGCCCCAGACCAGCCTCGAATGGGTGCTCGCCCTGTTGACGCTGACGGCCCTGGCGGCGCTCCTGATGCAGGTGGTCTTCGGCGACGAAACCGGCGTGTTCGACCTGCAGCCGGTCGAATTCGCCAAGCTGGCGCTGACCGCGCTAACCGCGCACTGCCTCGCCATCGGCCTTGGCTGGCATGCGGACATGCCGGAACAATCGAGCCCCGCGCGGCGTTGGCTGCGCCTGGCGGCGCCGGTCCTGCTGTTCGCCGCCCTGCTCGGGCTGGCCCTGGTCCAGGTCGACGATTATTCGCCCCTGATCCTGCTGCTGGTGTGGTGCATGGCGATGGCCCTGGCGTGGGCGCTGGCCACGCGCACCCACGCCGCCACCGCGGCCTTGTTCGGCGTGGCGTGCGTGGCCGCCGGCAGCATCGCCTGGCTGCGCAGCGCCGGCGTGGCCGAAGTGGCGCAGTGGGGCTTTTATGCCGACCGTTTTCTGGTGTGGCTGGACCCGGCCCAGCATCCGCATACCGGCCAGCAGTTGCTGCTGGCGGCGCGCGCCATCGCCGAAGGGGCCTGGTGGGGCGCCGACAACGTGCTGGGACTGGGCGCCATGGGGCAGACCGGCGGCAGCGCGCTGCATATCCCGGCGGTGCAGGACGACTTCGCGCCATCCTTCTTCCTGAACCGCCATGGCCTGCTGGGCGCACTGGCGCTGTGGGCGCTGCAGGCGCTGTTCCTGGTCGGCCTGCTGCAGACGGCGGCGCGCGCCTTCGGCGCCAGCGAGCAGACGCGCGACTTCCGCCAGGCCTGGCTGTGGCGCTTCCGCTGCTTTGCCCTGTGCGGCGGGGCCGCCTTCGTGCTGGGCCACTTCCTGCTGTCGTGGGGGACCAACCTGGCGATCTTCCCGATCATGGGCCAGCCCATGAGTTTTCTGTCGGCCGGCGGCAGCCATCTGCTGTTTTTCATCTGCCCCCTGCTAGCGTTCAGTGCAATCAGTGCGCAATCAATCGAGGAGAATCAACCATGCCGGTCTACGTCCAACATGAAGTCCTGGGCAAGGTGAACGATGTGTTCAACGCCGAAACCCTGTGGCAGGCGCCCGGCCTGGCCCTGTTCTCGCGCCGCCCGCTGCTGCGCGACCTGCTCGAGCGCTCCCCGCGCGAACACCGCGGCCGCGCGCCCACCCGCTGCTTCTCGCATATCACCCTGATGCTGGCGCAGGATGAAGTCGACGACGACCGCCACCTGACGCGCGGCGCCCGCGTGCGCGACCTGGCGCAGTCGCTCACGGCCCTGCACCAGAAAGACTTCGGCGACCTGCTCGGCAGCGACGACGTACGCTACGACGTGATCGGCACCGATGCGCTGGAACCGGGCCAGGTCGAGGTCAAGTTCGGCCACGCGGTGTACCTGCCCGCCGCCGGCGAGCAGCCCTTGTATACAGTGGAAACCTCGCGCGACAGCGCCGTCTGGCAGGCGGTGTGCCCGATCTACCCGCAACAGCGCCTGGCCCTGATCGGCCACGATGCCGACCTGGCCAGCCACGCGGTGCCGGCCTGGCCGTTCGGCACGGTGGGCGCCATTTTGCTCATCAACGATGGTCCCGACGCCCCGATCGAGGTACAGGTGCGGCCCAAGGGCGCATTCGACTGCGCGCTCGACCCGCTGAGCGGCCATTACGTCGTCAGCGCCAAGGGCGACAGCGCCGGCGCGCGCCTGCTGATGCGCGTGCGCCGCGCCGGTGCGGCCCCCATCCCCGCTCCCTCGGGCAAACCGGCGGCGGTCTGGAAGGCGCGCGCGCCGGCAGGCATGGATACCGGCGACACCGCCGTGCCGTTCAGCCACCGTCCCGCGGCGGCACCAATCGAGAGCGACGCTACTTACGCCCCGCTCGCGCAGCAGCGCGTCAGCCTGGTCGGCCTGGCGCTGCCCTGCCTGAGCCGCTATCACGATACCGGCGCCGTATCGATGGAAATTGGCCTGGCGCCCTCGCTGCAGCTGGCCGCCGACGGCGAAGCGGCCGCCATCAGCTTCAGCGTCGACGCCGCCGACCAGCTGTTCGCGCTCACCGGCGCCGGACGCCAGCCGATCGAGGCGCCCGCGATCTTCACCCCGGTCGACGCGCGCGCGGTGGAACTGCTGGCGGTCGCTCCCGCCATGGCGGAGCGCTATCGCGCCCTGCTACGCCTGCCGCATCCGATCGCCGCTCCCGTGGCCAGCGGCGCGCGCTTTGCCTTCGGCCGCAGCGCGCCCATGCTGGCGGCGCTGCGGGTGCTCGATTCGGCGCGCTTCCTGCGCCTTGCCGGCGGCGCCGACAGCGCCAGCGCAGACCGTATTGGCCTCTCGCGCAGTGCCTTCAGCTTCGAAGCGGGACCAAGCGGTTACCAGATCGGACGCCTGAGCGCGACCCAGGCGCTGTACCACCTCGACGACCAGCTGGTTTTCGTGGCCAGCATCGGCGAGGCCAGCTCCGACAAGCCCTATTTGCTGCCATCCGGTCATCATCTGGTGGCCGGCCACTACGTGCTGCGTTTCGACGCGTAAGGAGCGCACCATGCCAAGCGCAAATTACCTGACCATGGGGGCCTACGCGGCGGGCCTGATCGCCACCCTGGTGCTGGCGGCGTGGCTGACGCCTGCGCGCTGGTGGCGCCGGCCGAACCTGCGGGCGGCTAGCATTCTGGTCGCCGGCACCTGGGGCCTGGGCGCCCTGCTGCTGTCGCTGCTGCCGGCGGCCCTGCCGGCGCTGGCGGCCGCGCCGTCCAACGCCGGCATCAGCTACACCGTCTACGATGACCTGAACCTGCGCGCGGACAAAGGCATCGGCGCCCAGCGCATCGCCGTGGCGCCGGCGGGAACCGTGGTGACCACCACCGGCCTGCGCGACGGCGACTGGTGGCAGGTCAGCGCACGCATCGACGGCAAGATTGTACGCGGCTGGTCGAGCAGCCTGTGGCTGCGGCGCGCCGAGGAAGCGCGGCGCTGAGGGTGGTCAGGCGGGCAGCTTCATCGGGTTGAAAAACAGGCCATTGACACTCTGCATGGGCGAGGTACGCTCGAAACCCATGGCCTGGTAGACCGGCAGCGCGTAATTGGACGAATTGACGGTAAAGCTGCCGTCGCCGCCACCATCGATCGCTTCGCGCCGGGCCACGTCCCACATGGCGCGCGCCACGCCGCGTCCGTGGAAGTTTTTACCGACGAACATGTGATACAGATGCTTGCGTTCGCGTATGGCGATAAAACCTGCCAGTTCGCCACCGATCTCGGCCACGTGATACACATAGCCTTTTGCCAGAAAACCCTGGAAACCCTGTTCGTCATTGTCACGCAGGAAAGTCGCAACCACTTCCGGCGGCGATTCATGCACGATGAACTCGGTGGCCAGCGCGCGGAACAGCGCGACGACGGCGGGGATGTCGCTGGGCTCGATGGGACGGATACGCATTGTCGGTTTAATGAGATTGACAGAGCACCATTGTGCACGTTTGGCCGCGATTGTGCAGGCCATTTGCGCCCGCATGTTGACGCCCGGCACTAGCGCGCCGTAGACTGGAACGATCATGTCCAAACCGAGCCTGTCCGTTCCCCTGCCGGCGCCGTCGCTGTGCGCCAAGGTGCCCCTGTCCAAGCCGCTGCGCCACGCCCGCTTCAGGCATTTGTGGACGGCCAACCTGATATCGAACCTCGGTACCTGGACCCAGACCTTCGCCTCGGCCTGGCTGGTTGCCTGTGTGGCAAGCTCGGCTTCGACGGCGAGCCTGGTCCAGACCGCCAGCTACATTCCCATCTTTCTGTTTGCGCTGTTCGCCGGCGTGATTGCCGATGCGGTGCACCGGCCCAAATTTTTGTTTTTCTGCAATCTGTTCATGGCCTTGTGCGCCTGCGCCATGGCCGCGCTGGCCATCAGCGGGCGGGTGTCGACCGCGCCCGTGCTGGCGTTGACATTCTGCATGGGCACCGGCGCGGCCTTCATGTGGCCGGCCTGGCAAGCGTCGATGTCGGGCCTGGTTGAACCGGACGAGGTCGAAGCCGCCGCCACCCTCAACAATCTCAGCTACAACGTCGCGGCCATCCTCGGGCCGGCGCTGGGCGGGCTGCTGTTCAACTGGGTCGGCGCCGGCGCGCTGTTCCTGGTCAACGCGCTGTCCTTCGTCGGTCTGCTGACCGTGTACTGGTCGTGGTGGCGCGACGGCGTGCCCGAGCCGCGCGCCCGGGTCGATTTTGCAAGCAGCCTCAAGCTCGGCCTGCGCACCGCGCTCGGCTGCGGGCGCTACCGGCGCATCCTGCTCAATGTGTGCACGGTGTTTTTCGCGACGATTGCATTCGCGGCGCTGCTGCCGGTGTTCGTGCGCCAGGTGCTGCAGATGGATTCGAGCGTGTTCGGCATCCTGATGGGCAGCCTGGGCGCGGGTGCAGTGTGCGGCGCCTTCCTGCTGCCTTCGCTGCGCACGCGGGTCGGCAAGACGCGCCTGCTGAGCGGCTCGCTGCTGGTCTACGGCGCCATGCTGTGCCTGCTGCCATTCATCCGCTCGCTGGCGCTGCTGGTGCCGCTCATTGTCGCGGCCGGCATGGCGTGGTCGGCGACCGTCTCGACGCTGAACGCGGCGGCGCAACTGGCTTTTCCGGCCAGCATACGCGCACGCACCCTGTCGATCTATCTGTTCGTGATGGCGGGCGGTTATACCATCGGCAGCGTGGTCTGGGGCGCTCTTGCCGACCGGGTCGGCGTGCAGGCCGCGCTGGCCACCGCTGGCGCCTGCGTGATCGTCAATGCCATTGCTTTGGCAACAGGAAAGCGGGAAACGTCCATCTGATCGTCGTTTTGGAGCGGCAAGTTTTCCGATAAGCTGTCAGGATTGCCAAACAGTCCGCTCAAGCCCGATGACAACAGCAGCCCCCAGCCTGGATTTTGGCCCCTATCTCGACGTGTCGGTGCACTCTTGCGCCGGCGCCAACGCGGTTGCGCGCCTGGAAAACCAGGATAATTACCTGGTCGTCGACCGCACCGGCAGCGCCGTCTTCCTGCGCGGGCAAGCCGGACAGCGCCAGCAGGTGGCCGACTGGCCCGCCGGCCACATGCGCGTGGCGGTACTCGACGGCATGGGCGGCCACGGGCGTGGCCGCGAGGCCGCCGAGGCGGTCGTGGCCGGTTTGCTGGAAATGCCTGCGTGCCACACGCTGGGCGATCTGTCGGCCCGGCTCGACCTGCTGCACGGGCAGTTGCAACGCCAATTCGGCTGTGACCCCACCACCGGCAAGCGGCCCGGCACCACCCTGACGATGCTGGAACTGCGCCCCAACAAGCCGGCGCTGCTGTACCACGTGGGCGATTCGCGCCTGTATGAAATCATCGGCGCGCACGTTACCCCGATGACGGTCGACCATGTTCCCGCAACCGCCTTTGCGATGGGTGGCTTGCTGGGCGAGCACGAATGGTGGCAACAGGTGCATGGCGAGCACCGCTCCCAGATTTCGCAAGCTTTCATTCTAGGCAATGCGTTCGCCAATCCGGCCGAATTGGCCGATGAGCTGTTTGAGCTGTCGCCGCGCAACTTGCCGTCGTATCTGTACCACTTGCCGGACCGGCGCGCGCTGGAACTCGATCCGGGCGCGGTGTACTTGCTTGCCAGCGATGGTTTCTGGGCCTGCGCCGACCCGTGCGCGTGGCTGGCCCGCTGGCCGGCGCTGCTCGAAGGGCAGGACAGCGCCCGCGCCATCAGCGACGTCCTGTTTGGGGAAATGAGCAGCAATCCACCGCCCGAGCTGCATATCGACAACCTGACCGCCATCGTGCTGCGGCCGCTGGTCCACGACGAGACGGCGGCTCCGATATCCACCCAACAACTTTATGCAGGCGAGCCTTAATGACCCGACAACACTCTGTTTCGATACACAAATATTGTTGTAAGGCACAGACGTTTCGCGTGCCACACATCCATAAAAGCGCGTAAGCTTTGACACTCATGAACGGCGAGTATTGCCATGAAAAAATGCAACAATCCTCTTCATCCGCACTGCACCTTCTGGGTCATGCCAGGGGAAAGCGCCTGTTCAAACGGCCATGCCCAGTCGGCCGTACCGGCCGCGGCGGCGCCCGCGAATTCCAGTTATGAACTGATCAGCGCCCTGCGCAGCTCGCGTCCCACGGCCAAGCCAGGGGCGGCGCCGTTCGCCTACCCTGACGAGGCGCCACCCGCGCTGCAGCGCCCTCACCTGCACATCAGCGGTTTCGATCCGCGCGCGGCGGGCGGGCGCCAGGCCATCAAGGTCGAGCTGCGCGGCATGCCGCCCGACAGCGCTCCCCTGGTAACCATGCAATTGCAGTCGGCGCTGATCGCGCAAGGCAACGCCCGTCATTCCTTCGTGCGCACCCTGCGCGGCGACTGGCGCCCGCTGTTCATCGAATTTTCCTCACGCAACAAGGAACACGGGCAGTACCGCATCGAGGTGGAGCTGTTCAACCTGCAGGACAGCCGCATCCGCCATAAATGGGTGTGTACGCTGGTGATCCTGGTGCCGCGGCCGGACGCGACCCTGACGGAAATCCACCAGACCTTCCTCTCGACCCACAAAAACGTGCGCGTGATGGCGGACGACGCCTCGATCGCCCGGGTCAATGCCCAGGCCGGCGGTGGACGCCTCGATATCGACGTGCATGCACGCAACGCCTCGATCGCCAACCTGAATCTCGACGCCAAGGCCGGCAAGGTCGACCTGGGCTTTTCGACCATTGCCTGGGATGAAGACCTGATCGAAATCGACGTGCCCGCGCATTCCGATCCGCACCCGCACCCGACCGCCTGCGCCTGCCTGGTCAACGCCGCGCCCGAAGCCGGTGCGCAGCGCCAGGTGCGCCTGTTCGCGATGGCGGAATGCGTGCTGGGCCGGTTTGAACTGTACGACCCCGAGGCGGACGTGCTGCTGACCCACTTCGGCGACGATGGCCAGGACCGCGATGGCCTCACGCGCCGCCTGTCCGGGCGCCACGCGGTGATCCGCCCGGGCATCAACGGCTTTGAAATCGAAGATGTGTCGCGCTACGGCATCCTGCTCGACGGCGTGTGGCCGGGCAAGAACAAGCCAGTGCCGCTGCGGCTGGGCATGCGCATCGAGCTGTCGGCCAGCATCAAGGGCATTGTGGAGCTGAATGTGACGGCCATCATGCCGCATGGCGTGATCGTGCACCGCGTCGACCAGGGAGCGCATGCCGAGTGTTTCTATTTTCTGGAACCGGGGCGGCATCCGGGCTTTCCGCTGGCGCCGTTTGGCGCCGCGCCGCGGGCGTCGGTGATGCCGGTTATTTATCACCAGAATGGCGGTTTCTGGCATCTGGACCCGGCCTCCGGCAAGGAAACTGCACTTAGTCCCGGAGCGGCGCTGGACCGGCTGGCCCAGTTTCCACGCCATACGCGCTTTGCCAGCGAATCGTACCCGGAATGCTGGATCGTGCGTTCGGCATTGAAATCGACGCACGGCGTGGCGGACATGCAGACCGCCTGACGCTTGCTCCCGGCGGTTCGCTAGCCGCGTTCCTTGATGCGGCGTAGCTGCGCGGCCTGATAGGCGCCGAAGACATCGTTAAACAGGCAGCGGATCAACGGATCGTCCACCAGCTCGGCACCCTGCAGATCGGCTTCGGTCTGGGCGTCAAATACCGCGTCATTCATCCGCATGTACATCGACGTCAGTGCCTCGCCCAGTTCCAGCGCTGCATACAATCTCGCAACCGGCACTTCGGTGGTCCACGACAAGGCATCCGGCACGCCGGCGAGCAGCTCGATATTGTCGCCAACAATGCGGTAATGAAAATGCGTGCCCTGCCCTTCATGGTCGAATACCGATAAACGCCACACGCGCGGCTTTTCGAAAAAACTCTCTTCCGGCAATTCCAACTCCCGGTATTTGTCCAGCAGGCCCGCTTCGCAGTAGTGAATCACACGCTCATGCTGCGCCGCGGTCAAGGGCGGAAAATGGCGCGCGATATCGGCCGTGCGCGGCGCCTGCGCGTGCCCCGCGTACTGGTAATCGACATCCTGTTCGCCCACCGGCACCACCCAGCTTAACGGCGGCGCGGCGTCGAGCGCATCATGGCCAAGCACGAACGACACCGATGGGTTCATCCTGACGATGCGCGCGTCAGGCAGGGCCGCGCCCACCTCGTCCTCGAACTGGCGGTACGTGATCGGGAAAAACGCGTGGTTATACCAGGACCACGGCTCCTGCACGAACTGGCAGGAGCTGGGCACGACATAGCGCGGCCTGAGCGCGGCCAATTGTTCAATCCACTCTTCCGGCAGCCGGGGCGGCACGGGGGCGGCGCGCGACGGCGACAATACCTCGATTTCGCGCATGGTCTGGAATGGCCACAGCACCATGTCCCACGGCGCGAAGCGCGCCAGCGCCGGCAGGGTCGCCGGATCGATCCACGAATCGACGACATTGAGCACATTCAGGCCGGCGGCCTGGATATGGAACATCGAATCGACGTCGGCATCCATGGCCTCGCGCGCAATCACCGCGAAGGCGCCGATGTGCACCGGCGCGTCGATGCGCAGCGGATGAACGTGTATGAAGCCGAGCTCGCGCACCATGGCGAACAATTCGTCGAACAGGCAGTAGAGGTAGATGGGCGTGGCGCGGTCCAGTAAATCCAGGCTGTCGAACGAGCAGTGGTCGTCATGGAAATGCGAAATGAAGACGGCATCGAAGCGCACGCCGCGGATTTGCGCGTGGTCGAAGCGGACGTCGGGAAAAGCGTGGCAGTTGCGGCTGAAGGGATTTTCAAAGACGGGATCGAAAGCGATCAGCGTGCCCTCGCATTCGAATACATAGCCGGCGTGGAGAATCCTGGAGATTGTGAGCGTCATGCCGGCCATTATCTCACGCGGGCGGCCGTCCCAAAACGCTCGGCCATACCCCGGATCGCCTATCATGGCGGTATTGACCGGCCATCCGGTCGCCGAACTTCTGTAAGTGGACAAACAATGACGATCATCGAACTCCCGTTTCGGGCGACAACAGAACAAGCCTGCGCGTGGCTGGAAGAGCAAACCGGCTCGCCCTGGACCCTGGCGCGGCTGATAGAACAGACGCTCACGCCTTATGTGTGGCTCGATTACGACGCCAGTTATCCCGACCTGTTCGGCGACGCCAATGGCGGTTATGCGGCGCCGATCTTCTTTGAAGGCGACACCGCGCGCCTGGTGGCCGGCAGCGACGATGTGCTGATCACGATTACCAAGGACGCGTACAAGATCGTGGTTCAGCTGCCGCCACCAGGTTTCCGGCGCGAGCTGCACGAACTGCGCTTTCTCAAGAAGGAGCTGGAAAAACTGGTCGCCAGGCTCAAACGCGAGGCGGAACCCAGGCCGGTAATAGCGGAAACGGCACATGAGGCGCGCGTGGGCATCAGCAGGGACGAAGTGATCGCCGCTTTCGCGGGCATGCTGCGGATCGATATCGGCAAGGCGCTGGACGACGCGGGCGGCATCTTCGGCGATGAAGGCGCGCGCATCAAAGGCAGCGCCAGGAAGTCGAAGAAGCACGCCATGTGGAATCCGGTGACGCTGGCGCTCGGAATGAACGATCTGTACCGGGTGCCGGTATCGCAACTGAAGCGGGCATTCCAGGGCCACGATTTCCTGCATCCGTGGCTGGGGCAATGGAATGCATCGCTTGCGCTGCTTGGCAAGTGAGCGATAGGTTAAACTACGGCCCTACCACCTATGACCACTAAGCACCTGAATCTATGACCACCAAAAAACAGCCTGCGGTAAAACGCGCACCGGAGGAACCAGCCGGCCGGCCTGAAAATCCGTTCATCAGTACCGAATTTTTCGCCCGGATGCGCGATTACACCGAACGCGATGCGGCCTTTTCCAAGGAAATCAAGGCGATCGGGGAACGCGGCGCGGGCAAGCTGTCGACCGACGCGCGCACGGCGCCCTCGCTCGAACCGCTGCGTGGCGTCATCAAGAAAGGCTTGCCGCTCAAGGATATGTTCGGCCGCATCGTGCAGGGCGTGGAATCGGGCCTGTGGGAGCCATGGCTGACCGCCTACGGCTTTGAGCTGCGCGGCGTGAATTACGCCAAGACGGGGGCGCGCAACGCCCGTCTCGCGCTCGATATCAGTCTCGCATCGAAAGCCACCACGGTGTTTGCCAACGCAGGCATTCCCAACTGGCGCAGCCTGGTTGCGGAAGACTGCGCCCAGATCCAGATTGAAAAGCCAACCGAAAAAACGCCTGCCAAGGCGTATGCCATTTTCTGGCTCGACGCCGCGGACTGAGACTTCAGCGCACAGGCACTGGGCCGTATCGCGATGGTACGCCAGATTTCGCAATACCAATCTCAAGTGCTTCGCGTTGAGGGACAGCGCTCCGCCGAGCGCCGGGCCGCTGGTGGCACGCTGCATGGCGCCTGCAAGCGCAACGAGCATATGGAGCGCGGCGCAGAGAAATTGCTTTGATTACATTTCTCAATCGGGCGTCAAGCTAAGGGACGATAGCCGGTTGGGAATTGCTTCATCGAGAACATTTGCTGACCAGCAACGCCTACACGATTCGCGCTACTTCGTATTTTCTATCTCAACAGAGGTGTTTCATTGAAAACCAACACGCAACGAAAGGCATTCGCCTCCTGCGCGCCGCTGGGTGGCATAGCGCACCCCGTCTTTACCGCTTTACTGGGCCTGGCCGCGGCCATGCTGTCCACCGGCGCTCTTGCCGATGCTAACAGTGCGAAAACTAATTTCTTCGCAAACATGAAACAGGCCGGTGTGACTTTCCCGGATGTGAACGCGTCGACTGCCACGATGGTCCCGGCGCAAGTGAAAGGCTTGTATGGCATCTATAGCCCGAAGGGGAACCTCATCTCAGTCACCAATGAGGCGGGAACCCTGACCGGCAAGGCTGGCGGGTTCAGCAGCGTCGGGCTGCAACCCGGCAAACCGCGCCCGATGTCGCCACAGCAAGTGGCCGGGCTGCGCGCCGAGATCATGGCCAATATCGATTACGACAAACTGATCAAGACCTCGTATGGAAATGGCGGAGGACGCAAGATTCTGATGTTCTCGGCTCTCGATTGTCCGGGCTGCAATCAGCTTGAAAAGGCCATGCACAAGGCGGCGCCGACTCTGAACACGACCTTCTACATCGTCCCCGGCTCGTTGCGCGATAGCTCGGGTGGCGGCATCCCCTGGCTTGAAAAAGTTGCCCGCATAAGGTGCGACGACAATGCGGGCCAGGCATGGCAAACATACTGGACAAAACGTACCTTGCCGGCCGCCCGCGCATGCGCCCTGACGCCGGAACGCGTGGAGCTGGATAATTACCTGATGTCGCACATCATGGATGGCATCAAGGTCATGAAACCGATCTATCCCATGCTCGTTTCCGAAGATGGAAAGTGGCTTCCCCTGCCGCGTGGAATGACACCAGCTTCGATCTCAGCAGTGTTCGGTCCGGAGAGCAAGCCAGCGGTGGTTCAGGCACCGGTACAATGGCTGGCCGCGGCACCGGTCGCCGGCAAGAGCAAATAAAAGGACGCAAGACGTCCGCAATCTCTGCGAACGTCTTGCTGCCGGCGCGCTTGCGCGATTACTTCATCGTAAAGGTTTGCTGGGCAGTATCGACCGCATAATTGCGCGTGGTATCCCAGTACGTAAAGTTGTACTTGACCACGTCGCCAGCCTTCAGGCCACCTGCCGCGTAGGTGTTATTGCCGGCATCCTGGCGCATGCGCAGGTTTTGCTGGCCACCGGAGTTGACCGTGTAATGTACGTCCGCCCAGCTCGACGTGCGCACTGCGAACTGCAGCGTTGTCGGGCCGGTCTGGGTGGCGCTGACCGACACCGGGGTCGGTGTTGGAGTCGGTGTTGGAGTCGGCGTTGGGGTCGGCGTTGGAGTTGGTGTCGGCGTCGGCGTCGGCGTCGGCGTCGGCGTCGGCGTCGGCGTCGGCGTCGGCGTCGGCGTCGGCGTCGGCGTCGGCGTCGGCGTCGGTGTCGGTGTCGGCGTACCCGATTCCCACACAATATCGTCGATCGCCATCTGGAACGGTGCGCCCGGCAATTGCGTCGCTTCGCTCGAAAACTGGAACAGGTCCAGCATCGACTGCAACGCGACCTTCGGCCCGACCAGGGTCGATACCGGAATTGTCGCCGTCGCCCACTCACCGTTACGCACCAGGCCATAGGTGGTCGCATTGGCCGGGAACTTGACGGCGTTCTGGTTGGTGTAGGTATCCTGGATACTCACATTGAACGCGACATTGGCAGGAATCTTGATCCGGAACTTCAGATTGCCGTTCCTGAAATTGCTCATGTCATGCGCTTGGCGCGATTGCACGCTGCCGCCGAACCACTGGTTTGGCGCGGTGTAGTTCAAGGCCATGACATTGCTGCCCTCGAACGGCGCGATATTACCGGCGGACATGGACGCGTTATTCCACACAAAGATATCGGAGCTGGTGCCGGCGACCTGCTTGTTATTAACCGCGGTGGTATCGGTGAACACGCCGAACTTGCCCACTTCCGGCGTCGACTGGCTGCCCAGCTTGACCGAGCCCTTGCCATCGAGCTGATACACGCGCACGTAATCGACATACATCGTGCCCGGCAGCGGCGCGGTGACTTGTCCCGGCGAAGCGGCATCGGTAAAGTTACCGCCCACCGCCATATTCAGCAGCAGATAGAACGGCGCCTGCAGCGCGGTCGAATTGACCGGCAGCGGGTTGTCGTACATATTGTGCTCGACGCCGTTATCGACGATCGTGAAGCGCATTTGCGACTCGGTCCAGTACAGACGGTAGGTAACAAACCGGTTCGCCATCGAGGTCGGGGCGATATACCAGTTCTTGGTTTGCCACGCAGTCGACGCGGCGCAGCTTTCGTTGCCCGGCACGCAGGCAGCTTGCTGCCAGGTGATGACGTTCGAGCCGACGAAGTTATCGATGCCTGCGCCACCGGATCGATAGGAGGCGCGATGACCCATCTCGAGAATATCGATCTCGCCATTGCGCGGCCAGGTTTGCGGGCTGGAACCGAGCAACCATCCGGCCGGCCACAAACCGGTGCCGAGCGGCGGCGTGCTCACGCGCATCTCGATCATGCCGTACTGCACTTGTACCTTGCCGGCCGATGTCACTTTGCCGGAAGTAAAGGAGTTGCTGCCGGCCGTTTGACGCTGGGCCTTGATGGCCAGTGCGCGCGAGTTCGACTCGAACGGCACGTTCACGATGGACAGGTTGTTGGGGCTGTAGTACTGCAGTTCCTGGTTACCGTAGCCACACAGATTGATCTGGCAACCGTTGCCGTCGTCCGGCGTCCAGAAAGAGGTATTGAGGCTTGGGCCGTTGAACTCTTCCGACCACAGCAGCTGGCCGATGACGGGATTGGTCACGCTGGCGCCCGCGCTGGCGCCGTAGATGGCCAGGATACTGCCCGCGATGGCGGACAGTACGAATGTGCGTTTGCGGTTGGCCAGCTGGTTGTTTTGATTTTTCACAATGTCTCCTCGTAACTACTCTTCATAAAATGCGGCACCGTGCCGGAAGCCTTTTGGTAGCGCTTCCATCAGCGTCGGCATCGCGCTGTGCCAGGCTGCGCAAACTGCATGCGCGATCAGGCAAGATTCAGGGTGGAACGTGCAGCCGTCGCTGAGCAATGCGCGCGGCCCGGGCTGCATCGGGCGAAAAAATCAGGGCGCCGGGCGCCTGTGGCGTGAACGGTTCACGCCGGACATCGGTCTCCTTTCGGGCCGGGCCGCATTCCTGTGCATGCGGTTTTTCGGAGGTATTGGAGAGCGGAAACTTACCATTCTCCTGATTATGGAAACGCTTCCAAATCAGGAATGTGAAATATATGCCGATTGAATTTTGATGTCAAGATAAAAAGATATGCATGTTGCGCGTCGCCTTGGCGACGCGCCCGCGCTACAGCATCACCCTGTGCCGGTAGGTCGAAGAGCACGAGATGCATGTGCTCGTGAAAGACGCCGCTGATGTACTTCCAAAGAATCCCCTACCGAACCGCTGCGGTTCACGATCTACCGGGAAACCAGGGTGCAGGTTCCTTCCCGGCAGTCAACGCGCGATGGTCTCGGCGCCGGCATTCATCGAACACCTGTAAAAAAAGCCGACCTGGTTAATGCAAGCTCTGATATTGAGCAAATTTTCAAGGTATCAGCAGCCTACGCTTGAACATGCAGCCAGGCGCGGTAACTGATCGATCAATTGGGCGCTTTGCAGCATAGCAGTAGTAAAGATGTATTCGAAGCAGCATTTTTCAGGGGCAACATCATGAAATCAATCAGTTTGCAAAAACGATGGCTTTATGCGGGGCACTTTTAGGCGCAACTACCACCGTCTGTGCGGCTCGTCCCCACTTTGTGGGGCGTGTGACGTCGACGCTGGTCGGAACCAGTGTGCAGACGTGCTTTAAAATAGCGCGATTGGGCAATAAGGCTACGATCACCGTTTCCGCCAGCGCTAATGCAACAGCGACCTACGTTTGCCAAACTAGAAGTGGACAATGCCCCAACGCAGCAAATAAGACCACGGTTAACACGCAAGTCTCGACATCCGGAAATTTCATCAGCGATAGAAACGGCAACGTTTCAGGCTGTCTTACTCTCGCTGCTCCAGGTCCTGGCAACATCAGGTGCCCATCTAGACAGAACTTCGTCCTGGCGAACGTCACCTTCTCGAATATCACCGTCCAGTCCACCCCGACGGGATCCGCGACTGCAAACCCACCGGTACAAACCGTCGACGTTGGAGCCTGCCCTCGCCGATAAGCAAGGTTTTTCACAGCACGCGACGCGCGCGCATTCGTCCTGCTTCTGTGTGAGACTGCCCTCGTAAAACGCGTAAGTGTCTTGCGAGGGCGCTCTGAACGTAACCAGGCTCGCCCGTCAAAGTAGTTCCCACTGCTTTTGATGGGAACTACCTTGGACACACAAGGAAAGCCGGGCAACCGGACGGCGCACGAACCGAGTGCTCGTGACTGTGGACGCTCGCACAAGGGAGGACGCGTGGCCCCTGTGCGAAGGTTCGACGGGACACGTGCGGAGAATGTCGATTGGCAGCAATGCTGGACGCAGCGCACGAAAGCGCGTCAACAAGTGCCTTGAATTGTTCCCTTGATTCCCGCGCCGGCACCATGAAGACGCCGGCCCACTCCGTGCGCAACATGCGCCCACGCGCGCTACCAGCGCGAACAGTGGTCCTCGGTCACGCCGGCCAGGCGCGTCACGGCCCGGCGCGGGGCATCCGCTGCCGCCCTCACCCACCCGGAAAAGGTGCCGATCGGCTGCACATAGCGGCTGGCCGCCACCAGCAGGTTCTTGTCCTCGCGGCGCGCCCCTTCCGGCGTGAAATGCAGGTCGAGCAAGCCATCGTCGGTGAACACGTGCCACGGCGCGGCCGGATCGCCCTCGACGAACTCGAACGTGGCCGCGCCAAGTCCGGTCAGTTGCCCGTCCAGCCACAAGGCGTTTTCGTGCGCGCCAAAATAGCCGGCCTGCAGGTTGAAGCCCAGTTCCAGGCTGTGCGCCGAGGCCCAGCGCCACGCCGTATTGCGCGCCAGTAAACCATTCGAATAGTCGAAGCTGGCAACCCCACCATCGAGCCGGTACTCGCGCGCGCCGATGCGCACCGTGCCCGTAAGCGCAAGGCCCGATGACTTCTGCGTCGCATGCACCGCCCCGCCCTGCACCGGCCCCACCGCCAGCAACAGCGGCGCGCCCGGTGCCGCCATGGCCGCATCGATCCGCAAGCCCTTGCAGCGCAGCGACAGCTGCCTTGCCGACATCTCGACGCGGCTGCCGGCAAAACTGAAGCGGCTCTGCCCGCCCGCATGGTCGGCCAGGCGCGCCGTCAGCCCAGGAATGCCGTCGCGCGAAAAGCCCGCGACGACGTCGCGCTGGCCGCGTTCGAACACATAAGCAAAGGCCGTGTTGGTCCAGCCGACATCGACAATCGCGATGCCGCAAAACAATTCATCAGTCGCAAGTGCGGTGTAGTGCCAGCGCTTGTGGTGAAAGCGCCGCCACCAGCGGCTGCGCGCGTGCGGCGCAGCCAGGCGGGCCCATTCGAAGCGCGTGGCGGCGCCGGCAAAGCGGCCGAAGGCAGGCACGCCGTCCGGTGCGGGAATGGTCAGGGGCGCGGCGGGAAGTGGCGTCATCGGATAGGCATGGAGAGCGGCGTGCCGCGGTCGCCCAGCCTAGCAGATACGCGCGTGCGCCGGCAAATTTCGGCACCAGAAACGACAATGCCCTGCCGGATAACGGAAGGGCATTGTGCTGTGCTGCTGCGCGCCGGGGTCACGCCCCGGCCCGTGGATGCTTACTGCACCGTGAGGATGACTTTCACGGTATCGTCCACGGCCGACTTGTCGATGTAGCCAATCGCGCTCACATCGGCCGCGACCGCCTTCTTCACCTCGGCTGCCGAGTTGTATTCCTTCGGTGCCGTGCCCTTGCCGGTGAACACCAGCTTGGACCAGATGGCCTTGACCTGGGCCGGTTCCTTCTGCAGCACCTTGCTGTAGAACTCGGTGCGGATGGCCGCGCCCTCGTTGAATTCCACCGGCGTGAACAGCGACGACTTGCCGATGAAGAACTGGGCCGCCTGCTCGCTGAACATGCGCGTGGCCGGATTTTTTGGGTTGACGATGACGACGATTTCCGCAAAGGCGGGCACCGCTGCCGCGAACAAGCCTGCCGCAAGCAGCATCTTGCCGATTGTTGTCTTCATGCTGCTCTCCTTAAAATACAAAGTCGATGCCGGCGGCGTACACGTTGACCGTGTCGTTAAACCCTGGCTTGGCCCTCAGGAACGTGCCGGCGCCATCACGTGGTTTGATGCGGTCGATCTGGACCTTCAACGCGGCGGACTTGTGGAAATCCCAGCGCACCCCGACGGCGTTGGTCGATTGCTGCGCCGCCTTGACCACGCCGTTCACGCCAGCGGCCAGGGGCGCCAGCGGACCGCTGGTCGGCAATCCGGCATACGAGCGGGGGCTGTCCTGCTTGGTGTCGCCATAGAAGTAGTACGGGGTCACCTTGCCGAAGCGATAACCGAACATGGCGTAGTACGAATTGGTGTCGACGATGATGCGCGAATCGGTGCGGCGCATCGCGTATTCGCTCTGCACCAGGATGTTCTTGTAATCCATTGTGAAGCCGACCGAGGTGAACGAACCATCGACATCGGTAATGCTCAGGTCTTGTGCGACCTGGGTCAGGCCAACCCGGCGCAAGGTGGCCAGCAGGCCATCGAGCGCCTTGTTGTCTTCCACGGTCACCTTGGCATCGGCACGGCCGAAGCGCAGGGTGAAAGGACCGTTTTCGGCCACGACGTGAATCGCCGTCGCCGGCTTGTACGTGACCTTGGCACCATCGACGACCTTGGCCTTCATATTGCCAATGCCAGCCTGCGCCGTCAACGTGGTGTCGCCAAAACTGTGTTGATACACCAGATCGACGCCGTCGAACGAATCACCGTTAACCTGGCGATACACTTCGGTGGGTGGTCGAATCATGGTGTTGGCGTAGCCAACCTGGCGGAAGTCCGAAATCATGTAGATCGGCATGCCAATGCGGCCGACGCGAATCGCCATCTCGTCATTGATCTTGAATTTGGCGAACGCCCAGCTTAGGTCAGCACCCCACGAATCGGTGGCATTCTTGCGGGCCAGACCCTGCACGGTGAACGACAGCCAGTTGTTCATCTTGGCCGTGCCCTGGACGCCGAAATTGGAATCGACACCGGGACGCGGGCTCTTGCCCACACCCGCTTGTTGATTCGGCCGCGAAAATACGACGTCATCGGTATCGGTCGCGGTCAGGGCCGCGGTGCCGAATCCGCTGACGGTGAACGTCGGGCCATCGGCCGCGTGCGACGACATGCTGAAGGCTGCCAGGATTGCTGAGACCAGGGCAAGGCGCAGTGGTTGATTCATTCTATCTCCTCAATGGTTCGCTAGTGCTGAAGCTCTAGTGTGGGCCACGAGTAACTATTTGTGTACAGCGAACACGGCTTAATTAACGAAATCGTTGTATTGAAGGAACACAGGCGGGCATTGGTGCGCTTTAATCTAGCCTAACAAATAACTTCTTCTCGAAAGGTAATTTAATGCCATGCCAAACAGAAAAATTTTAGGAATAACGAAGCGCAAGCGTGCATTACGCCTGGCAATCAAATACGAGGAATGAGTAGAAGGTGGAGACTGCCGGGATGCAGCGAGAGGGGATGCGCCGGCCGGGAAAACCGGCGCAATCGGGAAAGGCTTGCGACTGCTCGCCGGGCGCACAGGCCCGGGACGCATCGGCTTATTGCACCGTGAGGATGACTTTCACGCTATCGTCCACGGCCGACTTGTCGATGTAGCCGATGGCGCTCACGTCAGCGGCGACCGCCTTCTTCACCTCGGCTGCCGAATGATATTCCTTCGGTGCCGTGCCCTTGCCGGTGAACACCAGCTTGGACCAGATCGCCTTGACCTGCGCCGGCTCCTTCTGCAGCACCTTGCTGTAGAACTCGGTGCGGATGGCCGCGCCTTCATTGAACTCGACCGGGGTAAACAAGGCCGATTTGCCGATGAAGAACTGGGCCGCCTGCTCGCTGAACATGCGCGTGGCCGGGTTCTTCGGATTGACGATCACCACGATTTCCGCAAAAGCGGGCACTGTCGCCGCGCACAAGCCAGCTGCAAGCAGCATCTTGCCGATTGTTGTCTTCATGCTGCTCTCCTTAGAATACAAAATCGATGCCGGCGGCGTACACGTTGACCGTGTCGTTAAAACCTGGCTTGGCCTTGAGGAACGCGCCGGCACCATCGCGTGGTTTGATATGGTCGATCTGCACCTTGAGCGCGGCGGACTTGTGGAAGTCCCAGCGCACGCCGACCGCGTTGGTCGACTGCAGGCCGGCCTTCATGGCCGTGTTCACGCCAGCCGACAGTGCCGCCAGTGGACCGGTGTTCGGCAAGCCGGCGTAGGAACGGGCGCTGTCCTGCTTGATGTTGCCATAGTAGTAGTACGGCGTGACCTTGCCGAAACGATAGCCGAGCATCGTGTAATACGAGCTCGTGTCATGGATCACCAGCGAGTCGGTCTTGCGCACGGCGTATTCGCTCTGGACCAGGAAGTTCTTGTAGTCCATGGTGAAGCCGAGCGAAGTGAACGAACCGTCGACGTCGGTGATCGCCAGGTCGTTGGCAACGTTGCTCATGCCGACGCGGCGCAGGGTTGCCAGCAGGCCGTCGAGCGACTCGCTGTCTTCCACGCTGACCTTGGCATCGGCGCGGCCGAAGCGCACGGTGAACGGGCCGTTTTCGGCCACGATGTGAATCGTGGTGGCGGGCTTGTACTGGATGCGGTTATCGTCGGTAATCTTGGTCGACATCTTGCCGATACCAACTTGCGCGGTCACCGTGGTGTCGCCGAAATTGTGCTGGTACATCGCATCGATGCCGTCGTACGAGTCGCCATAAATCTGGCGGTACACTTCCTGCGCCGGGCGGATCATGGTGTTGGCGTAACCCACCTGGCGGAAGTCGGAAATCATGTAGATCGGCATGCCGATGCGGCCGACGCGGATCGACATCTCGTCGGAGACCTTGAACTTGGCGAACGCCCAGCTCAGTTCGGCGCCGTAGGCATCGCGTGCATTCTTGCGGGCCAGGCCCTGTGCGGTAAACGACAGCCAGTCGTTCATCTTGGCGGTGCCCTGGATGCCGAAATTGGAATCGACGCCCGGACGCGGGCTCTTGCCCACGCCAGCGGCCTGGTTGAAACGTGCGTATTCGACATCATCCGTATCGGTGGCCGTCAGGGCGGCAGTGCCGAATCCGCTGATCGTCACGGTAGGTGCACCGGCGGCGTGCGACGCCGCACTGAAGGCTGCCAGGATCGCTGTGACCAGGGCCAGGCGCAGTGGTTGATTCATTCGTTTTCCTCAATAGGTTGCTTAATTCAGGGAACGAATTGTGGACTACGGGCAACTATTTGGATACCGAGTATCTCTTCAAATTTACAAAAACGTTGTTTTCAGGAAACGAAAGCAGGCATTGGTGTGCCTGAATATGGCCTGACAAATAGCTTCCTCAGAAAGCTTATTTCTCTTGCATGCGAAATAGAATATGCATTCTCACAACAATGCCGGTGCGGGCGCATTTGCAGAGCAATGCGCTGCGATCCGGGAGGAAAAATAGGATGTTCGAAAGATGAAAGGGATGCCGGCAGCGGCAGGCGCCTCCACTGCCGGTACGGCAGGCTCAGCCGCCGGGGAGAAGTACGAGGAATACCATGGCCACGCCGAACAGCAGCGCCGCTTGCAATGTAAACACGATAGCGGGAATTTGCAGCTCATCAGGAATCTTCACGATCGCCTCCACGGTTTGTTGATGTGACAACTTAGACCACTGTCATGCTGCAAAGTTCCCGTTAGCGTTTGGGCAAGGGAATGAACTCGGTCTCGCCAGGCACCTTGTCGAAGCGCTGCCGCTCCCAATCGTCGCACGCGCGCGCGATGCGCTCCTTGCTCGACGAGACGAAATTCCAGACCATGTGGCGATGGCCGTCCAGCGGCGCGCCGCCGATGACCACGAACTGCGCGCCGGCGCCGCTGTAGACGCTCGCGCCGGTGCCGGCGTCGAGATACGCCATCGTATGCGGCGCCAGCAGCTCGCCGTCGATGGCGATCTCGCCGGAGACGGGATAGATCGCCGCTTCCGGCGGCAGGTCGTCGAGTTCGATGCTGCGGCCCGCGTCGAGCGCGATGTCGAGGTACAGCGTTTGGCTGAAGGTCGCCACCGGCGAGGTCTGGCCGAACGCGCTGCCGATCAGGACCCGCACCAGCGCGCCGTCGAGCTGCGCCAGCGGGATGCTGCTGGCCGGCGTGTGCGCAAAGCTCGGCGCGTCCTCCTCGTGTGCGCGCGGCAGCGCGGCCCACAGCTGCAGGCCGTGCGAGCGGCGCGGCTTGCCGGCCAGATCAGGCGGGGTGCGTTCGGAATGGACGATGCCGCTGCCGGCCGTCATCCAGTTGATCGCGCCCGGCTCGATGCGCTGCACCGAACCGACGCTGTCGCGGTGCTCCATCGCGCCCTCGTACAGATACGTCACCGTGGCCAGCCCGATGTGGGGATGCGGGCGCACATCGTGATTGGCCTCGGCCGGCGCATCGATGGGACCGAAGTGGTCGAAAAAGATGAACGGTCCGACCGCCTGCTTGGCCGCCGCCGGCAGCACGCGGCGCACGCGAAAGCCGCCGCCGATATCCTTCTCGTGCGGCTTGAAGAAGTAGGCGATGCTCATGGCCGCACCAGGGTGGTGGTGACTTCGGTGGTCACGCCGGTCATCAGCTTTTGAATGGGGCATTTCTCGGCTGCGGCCAGCAGGTCGGCGCGCTGTTCGTCGGACAGATCGCCCCCGAATTGCAGCGCGGCCGACAGGCGGTACACGCCCTTGCGCTCTTCGCTGGCATCGCGCTCGATGGTCACTTCGATATCCTCGACCGGAATGCCCTTGCGCTTCGCGTACCAGACCACGGTGAGGGCTTTGCAGGCGCCAAGAGCTGCGTCGTACAGGTCGTGCGGAGACGGTCCGGCATCGGCACCGCCCTCCTCGACCGAGCCATCGGCGGAAATGAGGTGATTGCGCACGTGAACGATATGGCGCATCGGCTGCGACAGGTCGCGCTTGACGGTAATGGACATGGGGTTCCTTCTGGACGAGGGTGGCTGTTGGCGGAATTTATACCCTTTCGCGGCAGCGCGCATCCCACGAAATGGGGAGAGCCTCCAGGACGCACGCCACGCACCTCGCATGTCGGAACCGTCCACGCCGTCCGGAGGCGAGTGCAGGCATACCTCAGGTGAAAACGAATGGCTTGGTATAGGGTGTCCGGTAAGGCGTTCCGGAGACATCTTCACCGTTTTTGTACACGTACCAGTTTCCCCAACTCCGATCAGGATGAATTGTAAGATAGCCATCGCCAAGTTCCATATGAATCGGCAAGGTATCATCCTCCTTGTAAACCCATACCTGCACCGCATCGCCCGGTAACAATTCGACTTCCTGAGGGGTCATCTCCAGATAAAGCGTGATTGGGGTCGAAAGCTTATTTTCAAACGCGAAAACTGGAACGAAATCGGGAGGTGGATTGGAAGAGAACATTATCTTTAAGGTGGTGAAGTGCTGCATGATTAACAATATCCGGACATTGAAACGGCCGGTATCGGGTTGCCGGCGCAGCCGTGGCAAGATAAACTTTCAGGGCGCGACGATATTGCGCGCTACGCGGAAGCCCACGATGTCGTTGCTCAGCTGCGCCGAAAAGCCATTGCGCAGCGCCGAACGCAGATAGCGCGGGTTGTACAGCCACGAGCCGCCGCGCAGGATGCGCCGGCTCTGGTCCCCGCCCTGCTCCCACGCCTCGGCGGTGGACGGCGCGCCCTCGTAATTGTCGTGCACCGTGTCCTGCACCCACTCCCACACATTGCCGTGCATGTCGTACAGCCCCCACGGATTGGGAGCGAACAGCCCGGCGCGCGTGGTGCCCTGGCGGTATTCGCCCTTGGGACTGCCGTTGTAGGTGTAGTTACCGTCGTAGTTGGCGAGGCTGGTATCGATCTCGTCGCCGAAGCTAAATGCGGTTTTGGTGCCGGCGCGGCAGGCGTACTCCCACTCCGCCTCGCTCGGCAGCCGGTACGTCTGCCCGGTCTTCTCGCTCAGCCAGCGTACGTACTTTTGCGCGTCGTGCCAGGTCACGCCCACCACCGGATGGTCGTCGGTCTGGGCAAACCCCGGCTCGGCCCAATTGACCTCGCCGTGCGGCTGCCAGCCGGTGGCGCGCACGAAATGGCGCCACTGGCCCACCGTCACGGGAAAGCGCCCCATCGCCAGCGGCTGCTCGATGCCGACCCAGTGCTGCGGCGTTTCGCGCTCCACCCACGCTTGCTGCGAGCCGGCCCGCATCGCGATCTTGCGTTCGTGTTCCGGAGAGCCCATCTGGAAGCGCCCGGTCGGCAGCAGCACCAGCTCCGGGCCCTTGCCCGTCCCGTCCAGAAAGCGGTCGCGCAACACGCCCTCGGTGTCGGCAACGGGGCTGCCTGTTTCCGACAACTGGGGCGCCGGTTCGGCCGATACTTCGGCCACGCTGCGTTCGGCCATCTCTTCGCGCGCACGCTGCTGCTCGGCGCGATATGCCGCCACCGCCTTGGCCTGCATGGCCTTGCGCTGCTGTTCTTCGCGCGCCTTGCGCTCTTTTTCGGCATCGGCCTCGCGCCGCTCGCGCAACTGCTGGCGCAGCGCCTCCTTGCGGTCGCGCTTGGCCGCATCGGCTTCGGCGCGTTCGATCGCCTCCTGCTCCTTGCGTTGCTTTTCCTTGAGCAGATGGGCGGCCGCGGCGGCTTCCGCCTCGGCCTTGCGTTGCACCGCCAGCTGCCTGGCGCGCTGCTCTTCCTGCAAGCGCAGCGCCGCCTGCTGCGCCGCGTGCGCAACCTGCTCCTGCGCCTGGTGCGCGGCCTGCTGCGCCGCCAGCTCCTGCGGCGACGGCCCTACCGCCCCGCGCAGGGAGGCCAGCAGGTCAGGCACGGTAGCCGGACGCTGGTCCGGATCGAAGGCGAAGCCGCTGCGCAGCGCATCCCATTCGCGCGCCGACAGCGCCTCGGGGCGCGGCGGCTCGTGACCGGCGCTGCGCGGCCCGTCGAACGGCATGTGCCCTTCCACCATCTGGTAGATCATCACCGCCACCGCATACACGTCGAGCGCGCGGCTCGGCTGGCGTTGCAGGGTGCCCGCTTCCGGCGCGCGGTAGCCGGCCGTACCCGAATTGCCGGGCGCCTCCAGGCCGATGCTGCTTGCGCTGCTGCGCGCGCGCGCGGCGATGCCGAAGTCGAGCAGCTTGACCTCGCCTTTTTTGGTGAGGAACACATTGCCCGGCTTGATATCGCGGTGCACCAGCTTGTGCTTTTCCCACGCGTACTGCAAGGCGTCGGAAATCGGCGCCAGCAGTTCCTGCACGCGCGCCAGGCTCAAAGGGCCTTCGCGCGCCAGCAGGCTGTCGAGATCCTCGCCTTCGAGGCATTCCATGATGATGAAATAGCTCGACGTGGCCGGGTCCTGGGCCCACTCGTAGACCCGCACGATGTGTTCATGCGCCAGGCGGCGCGCCTGCGTCGCTTCTTCGATCAGCAGCTTGGCGTGGGTGGCGCTCTGGGTCAGCTGCGGCGGCAGGATCTTGAGCGCGACCATCGCGCTGTGACCGAGTTCGGCGTGGGTCGCCAGGTCCATCGCCTGCCACACCTGGCCCATGCCGCCCTGCGCGATCAGCTGTTCCAGGCGGTAGCGGCGGTTTTGCGGGCCGATCTCCTGGCCCACCATCAGCCCGATCTCGGTGCCCTGGCGGATGTGTATCGCCGGCGGCGCCATGGGCGTGCCGCTGCCGCCGGGCGGCGCGTACTCCGCGTCCAGGATGGCGTTCTTGCGGCTGTCGAATTCCTGCTGGCTTAACAGGCCGTCTTCGTGCAGGCTGCGCAGTTCGCGGATCTTGTCTCTTGCCGTTTGCATCTGTCCTGTCAAGGTTGGATCGCCGCGCCGCATTCGGCGCAGAATTTATCGTTAGAACCGGCCCGGTGCCCGTTGGGGCACATGCGCACCAGCGGGCGCGGGGCCTGATCATAGCGCACCTGGGCACCTCCCTGCGCCACGCCGGTGCCGAGCGCCGCCTGCGAGGCCAGCGCCGCCTTGTTCACATCGTTCTGCATCCCCAGCAAGTCGAGCTGGTGGCGCCGGTCCTTGTCCACTTCGGCGTCGCGCAGCGCGCGTTCGCGGTCGACCCGCTCCTGCGCGCCGCGCGCCGCTTCCGCCGGCGTGACGCTGTACGTCGCCGCCACCACCGACGCCAGCGCCGCCAACTGGTGCGGCGTCATGCTGGCGTGGACCTGGGTTTTCATCACGTCGGCCAGCGCTTGCGCGTTGGGGCCGGCCGCCAGCGCCACCTTGCCGGTGTCGCTCAGGTTACCGATGGTCGACACGCGCGAAATCTCGATGCGCGCCAGTTCCGCTTCGTGCGCCTGCTGCGCGAACTGCGTTTCGCGCTCGTGGCCAAGGCGCTTGAGTTCCTGCTGCCAGGCCGCCTCCTGCTCCTGCTGGCGCAACGCGTGGCGCCGCTCTTCCGCTTCCAGTTCGATCTGCTGCGACTGGCGCGTGTGGCGTCCGTCGGCATCGATCGTGCGCAGCAGCTTCTCGTGCTGGGCGATGGAGTCCTGCTGCGCGCCGCCGCGGCGCAGGGTCTCGATTTTCTGGTTGATTTCCTCGGCGTCCGCCTTCGCGCCGGTATCCTTGAGCATGTCGGCGCGCAGCAGGTCGCGCTTGCGGTCCAGCGCCAGCTGTTCTTCCCATTCGGCAATGCGCTCGGCCTCGCGCTTGTGGGCCGCATTGGCCAGCGCCAGCGACTGCCACTGGGCCTTGTGCTGCTCCGCTTCCATGGCCATCTGGCGCTCGTTGGCCGCTTGCTGCGCCTGATGCAGGCGCGCCAATTCGGCGCGTTTGCGCGATTCATCTTCGATGCCCAGCGCCTGCGTGATCTTGTTCTGGATCTGCTGCTGCAGCAGCTGGTGCGAAAAGCGCTGCTGCGCGAGCTGGCGCATCTCGAGCGCCCCCTGCTGCGCCACTTCGAGTTCGGTGCGCATGCGAAGCTGGGCCAGGTGGCGCAGATGTGCCCATTCGGTCGATTCGTCCTCGCGCGCCGCGCCTTTCTTTGCCAGTTCGTGTTCCAGTTCATTGACGATGTCGCCCGCGCCACGTTCGAGCGCCTGTTTGCGACTCTTGGAGTCGACGATGCGCCCATACAGGTCGATCTCGCGCGCACGCAGCGATTGCAGGCGTTCGGCGTTCTGCAAGGTCAGCTCGGCTTTTTCGATGCTGTCGTCCTGGCGCAGCTCCTGGCGGCGGTAGCGCAGGCGGTTTTCCTGCTCCTCGCGCCGGATGCGCTGCCATTCCTCGTCGTTGTACAACTGGTCGAGCTGTTTCGCGTGTTCCAGCTTCACGTGGCGCTCGTCGGCCACCAGCCACAGGGTGCCGATGCGAGCCTGGTGCGCATCGAATTTATCGTGGCGCAGGGCCAGCGTGTCGACCTGCGCCACCGCAAGTCCGTACTGCGCCAGGCGCAGCTTGAGCGAGCCTTGCAGGCGCTCGTCGAGCTGGGGCCGCAAATCGCGGTTGCCCGACATGTCGCGGATCGACTGGCCGGCGATGAATTCGGCCGCCAGCTGGCGCACCGACGGCTCCAATAGTTCGCGCAGGTGGCTTGAGGTGACCGCGCCCGGCATGGTCATGAAATGCTGGGCAAAGGCGCTGACCTGTTCGATCTTGACGCTGACCGTGAAGCGCGCCCCGATGGCCAGGTGTTCGGCCGTCAGCAGGTCGTCGAACGAAAACTCGACCGGCATGGCGGCGGTGCGCGTGATGAGGATTTCGGCGTGCTGGTTGCGCAGCAGGTGATTGAGGCGCGTGAAAAAGCCCTCGATCTCGTACTCGCCCTGCGGCACCTCGGTCGCCTGGCCCGCCTGGAGGATGTAGGCGCGCGTGGTGGCCGGTACCCGCAAGGTCTTCACGAACAGGCCGGAAAGCTGCTCGACACCGAAAAACACGGCCAGATCGTCGGGGCCGGGAATCCAGCGGTTCTCGCGGAACACCGGCTCGTTGCGCGGCGCGCCCAAGGTCAGGCCGCACCGGGCGCAATAGCCGGAATCGCCGGCATTCTGATGCTCGCAACGCGGGCAGGCCACGCCGCCAAAACCAAACATCTGGAACATATCGACTCCTGGTTGTTCAACTTGCACCACTTTTTACCAAACCCACCCGGCCCGTCCGATTTTAGCAGGGGACGAGGCGCACGACCGTCGCGCACGCCGGTAGTTGCTTTACTATTAAACGCATGTTCAGATAATCCCGATCCGCTCGACCAGCGCCACGCTGGCGCCGCTGGCGCGCACGGCATCAAGGAACCCCGGCGCCAGCGCGCCTTTCCATGCCTTGGGCAGCAAAATCCGGTCGCCGGCGACGGCCTGCTGCAAGATCAGCGCGCATTTCGGCGCGCAGCCTTCGACGGAATCGACCCGCCCCGCATGCCAGGCGCCCGAGCACCCGCTCGCGATGACCCGTCCGCGCGCCAGAAACTCGCGTCCGCGCGCCATGCGGTCGGCCATCACCAGCGCCAGCTCGAACGAATTGCCCTGGAAGCGCGCCTGGGCGAAGCGCACCACCGTGCGCCAGCGCCCCAGCGCACGGCCGTCGAAATGGCGTGCCCCGGCCAGCGCCTGGCGCACCGCCAGCAGCTGGACCGGATCGAGCCCGGGCGCGGCGATCGTTTCCTCTTCCTCGCCGCCCGCCCCGGCCAGCGGATAGACATTCACCTCGACCCAGCACAAGCTGTCGTTGATGCCGCCGCTGTGCAGCGGGAACCAGGCGCGCGCCGCGGCCACGCTGGCAGCGCTGTCGGGCTGCCCGGTCAGGGCGCCCAGCCATCCCAGCCCCTGCGGCCCGCCCAGCAGCGCGTGCCCGGGGGCGTTGGCCACGTCATGGCCGTCGATGCGGCCCAGCTGCCATTGCTCGGACCAGCCGTTGGCCAGCACCGGGCCAACGGGCTGCCACACCCCGCGCACCATGCGGTCGGCCAGCACCACGGCCAATTCCCAGTCGCGTTCATGGCGCCCGGGAGCGCGGTCGATGCTGATGACCACCTGGTCGCGGCTGTCGAAACAGCCTTCGGTCAGGCGCGCCAGACGCACCACCTGCTGCATGCGTTCGGCCAGGGCGGCGTCGCCGGCGCCGCTGCATTTGACGTCGGCACGGCCGGCGCGCGGACGCAAGGTGGCGCTGACGGTCAGCAGCGCGCCGCCGGCCAGCACGCTGCGGCATTCGGCGCCGTGACGCTTTTCGGTCGGGACGCTCATGCCGGCTCGCTTTCAGGAACAAGGACCGCCACGCGGCGCGCCGCGCACGCGTATTCGAGATTGGCGATGATGCGGTCGGCGTCATCGAACAGGGGCGCGAGATCGCCATCGGCCGCCAGTCCCAGGCGCGCCAGCAAGGCCCAGGCTTCGTCCAGCGCGGCACTGGCGCGCAGGCTGTGGCGCGTGCGCGCGAGCTGGCGGTCGGCCGGCAGCGTGTCGCCCGGCGCGGCCAGGGCCAAGGCCGGCATGGTATTGACCGACAGGCTCACGTTGTCGAGCCGCTGCAGCAGCGCCATATGCTGCTGGAACAGCGCCTGGCCGGGCGGCAGCACCGCCATGCGCAAGCCATGCATCACGCAGGGCAACTCCAGGAACAGGCGGCGCAACGCCTTGGCGTCGGCAGCAGCGGCGTCGAAGGGCACGGCGCTGCATATCGGCTGCGGCTGCGGCTGCGGCGCCCGCACTTCCGGCATGCTGACCGCGCACGCCAGCAGCAGCGCGGCGTAATCGACACGCTCGCCCAGGTCGACCAGTATGCAATCGTCGACACTGATGCCAAAGCGGGTATATAACAGTTGGTTGAAGCCGGCGCGAAAGGCATTCCATTCGTCCAGCGTGGTGCACGGCGGCAGCTCAAGATGGCCTAGCGCCAGTTCCTGCTGAAGCGCTGCTTCGATGGCGGCGGCGAAGTCGCCCAGGCCGAGCGTGTCGCCCGCTTCGCTGGCCAGGTACAGGTCGAAGCGCTGCTGCGCCACGCGCGGATCGGGACCATCGACCGCGAACGACAGGCGCAGCCCCAGTTCCGGGGCTGCGGCGAACGGCAGCAGGTCGACGCCGTACGGCCCCGGATGAAAGCAGAACGCGGTTTCAATGTCGGCCAGGATGATGCGGCTGGCCTCGCCCACGCGGCGGGTGTGGCCGCCCGTGTCGGCCACCACCCCGATGCAGCCCTTCGGCACGGTGCAGCCGGAGTCCATGCGCAGCGCCAGCGTGGCCGTGCCCAGCGCCAAGATATCGGGCGGCGTGGCCTTGGCCTGGCGCCTGAACAGACCGATCATCGCATTCCTCACACGTGCACCGGTTCGACCGCGAAACGCGCGCCGAACTGCTGGAAGTGCGGTGCGGGCGCGCTGTCGAAGGGCCAGCCGCATTCCACTTCGCCGTCGGCGTCCAGCCGGCCTTGCAGCAGGATGGCGCCGCCGCCGTCGACCACGCGCAGCATCGGTTGCTCGCGCAGCAGGCGCGCGGCGAACGGCGCGGCGGCGTCGAGCGACAGGATCAGACGCCAGGCGCCATCCTGCGCCACGAAATGCAGCGCCCAGTGGCCGTCGTCGGTCAGCAGGCGGGCCAGATCGGCGCCATCGGAGGCGGCACGCAGCATGCCGGCGCTCCCGCTCCAGGCGTCGTCGTTGGCCGCGCGCGCGCCGCCGCGCTCGATGGCCAACTGACGAAAGCGGCGCAGGGTCAGCGGCGAGGCGCGCAAGGCGGCCAGTTCGGCGCTGCTCAAGGGGTGGGTCCCATGGATCGCGGCAAGCAGCACGGAATCGCCCAGCATCAGGCGGTCGCCCTCCACGCGGCGCGACAGCAGCAGGCGCGCGATCAGCTTGCGGTCGGGTTCCTGGTTCGTTTTCACATCATTCTCCTTCATGGAACTGCCTCCAGCAGGCTGGCGATGGCGGCGTCGCGGCGCTTGCGCAGGGTCGGCAGCGAAATCTGGTCCAGCACCGCCAGTTGCTGCATGGTCGGCAGCTCGCCGGTGGCCGGGTCCAGCCATTCGCCGGGATAGCTGTCGTCCAGCCCACCCAGCATTTTCAGGTACACCGCCAGCCGCACCGGCAGCGAACAGGCGGCCAGTTGGCGCGCGCTCCAGCTGCCGTGGTCTTGCGCCGCCCACGCCAGTTCCATGAAGCGGGGGGGCAGTGAAAGGCTGACGGCTATCGCGCTGTCGTAGGGTTCCGGCTCTGGCGCGGCCTCCGGTGCCGGATCGGGGTCCTGGGCGTCGGCGTCGTCTTCGCTCTCCGGCGCCGGCTGAATGCGGCTGTCGCCATCGTCCACCGCAGCGTCGCTCACGCGCCACAGGTCTTCGAGCCAGTTGGCCGCCTCGCCGGCATCGTGCAGCCAGTCGCGGTCGCGGTTGGACGACAATTCTTCGTAGTCGCCGATCTCGGTGAGCATCCCGGCGATCTTCGGGACGTTGTTTTTCAGGTTGGCGAAGCGTTTCGATCTGGTGTGCAGGGGACCGGCGCCGCCGCCGAAGCGCTCCAGCGACTCGCTCCAGCGCAGCACCCACTCCGCCTTGCAGGTGCCGATGGAGCGCATCTGGCGCACCTCGATCGGCATTGCCACCACCTCGCGCCCCAGGATGGCGGCCACCTGCCCCGCATGCTCGCGCCATGCGCCGAACAGGCGCGCGATGTCGCTGTACGCGGTATCGAGCATGCGGTACGCATACATCTTATTAGGACTGCAACTGCGCCCGCACGCGGCCTGGTAATTATCCGAATCGACCTTGTCGCGCACGCCCGCGTACATGTCGTTGATTTTCTTGCGCAGGATGGCGTCGCCCCCCGGCGTCGTCCAGAACGCGCCGATTTTCTGGTGTTCGTTGGCCACGGCGGCGCACAATGCGGCCCAGTCGGCGGGGCGCGCCTGCAGCTCGTACAAAAGGCTCAGTGACAGTTCCAGCGCGCTCTCGCCATAGCTGTTGGCGGGGGCCTCGGCGCGCGCCGTGCGGGCGCACGCGTGCAGCGCCTCCGCCGTCAGGTCGACATAATCGGCCAGCGTGTCGGGCCTGTCCAGCAAACGCGCGGGCGAACTGACGGCGAACGCCTGCAGGGAGCAGTGCCCAAGCAGTTTGCGCACCTGTTCCCAGCCCTGTTCCTGATACCGGGTTCCCGGCAAGCGCATACCATCCCCATCGTTGTGTCAGCATCAAAATGATGCCATAGACCGGGAATCGGCAAGGCGCGCTTGAAACCCCTGTTTACCCTTCTGTTCCGGATTCTGGGCGGCCATCGCCCCCAGCACGGCGGCCACGATGGGCGCCGCGTGCTCGCCCCCGGTCGCGTCGGAATGGCTGACAAAGGCCGCCACCGCCAGGCGCCGGGTCTGGCCCGGCAGGCTGCCCGGCTCCAGCCAGCCGGTAAACCACACCGTGGCCAGTTCGCGCCCATCGACCACCGACGGCGAGGTGCCGGTCTTGCCGGACAGGCCACGCCGGACGGCGTCAAACCCCGCCCCGCGAAAGGCGCCGGCCGCCGTGCCGCTGTCGACCACGCCCTTCATCCCGGCCCGTACCCGGTCCACCCGCACGCCCAGGGCCGTCCGCTCGCCCGGCAGGGCGTCACGGCCGTCGAGCGAGAGCAGCAGGCGCGGCGCGACTACCCTACCCTCGCCCACCGCGCCGGCCACCAGCGCCATTTGCAGCGGCGTGACCTGCATGCGCAGGCCGATCGCCATCTGGCGCAGCTCGTGGCGGGTGTGAATCGGGTCGATGTGCGCGGGACTGGCCTGCAGCGCGTCCCAGGTCGACCACGCGAAGCCGGGCGGCAGCAAGCCGCCATCGAGGCGCGCGGCCTGCTCGAAGCCGAGGCGGTGCGCCATCGCCACGATCGGACGCACACTGTCCAGGGCACCGCCATCGAGCGCCTGCAGGTCCGGCGCGCCGCCATCGGGTCGGCCGAACAGGCTTTTGTCGCTCAGTTCACCGGACCAGGCAAACCAGGTATTGAGGCTGTAGGTCAGTGCCTGGGACAAGCCCAGGCGGCCGTCCTGCGCGCGCCGGTCGAGGTGCTGGTCCTTGTAATTGGTGATGTGGGCAAGCTTGGTGTCGAGCGGATAGCTGGCCGCGTTGGTCTGGAAAGCGAAGCCTTTCGACTGCGCCATCCGGTTGATCGCCGGCAGCGGCAAGCCGGCCAGCAGCGCCTCGAGCTGCGGATCGCGTCTGGCCGCCAGTTCCAGGCCCAGCGCGCTGATCACCTTGAAGGTCGACCCGGGACTGCGGTGCGCGCCGCCATCGTGCTGGAGTGCCGGCAGGCGCAAAGGGCTGCGGGCCGGATTGGCGCGGTCGAAATCGCGCACCTCGTTCCAGTTGCCCGGGGTGACGGCGCCGCCGCCGGCGCCCGCCGCCGCCAGCACGTCGCCGCTGGCGGTATCGAGGATGACCAGGCCAGCCTGGCGGCCGGGCATCACGGCCTGGGCTGCGCTGCAGGTGGCGCCGTTCCAGCGGCCGCGCCGCATGCCGACGCAATCGAGCGCCTGCTGGCTGGCCGTCTGCAACGCCAGGTCGAGCGTCAGCCGCGCGCTGTGCGCCACGCCATCGGGCGCCGGCACGCGGGCCAGCATGCCTGCCACGCTGTTGGCATGGGCCGCGCGGATGCCCAGCAGCGGCGCGAGACCGGCATCGACCGCCGCCCGGGTTGGTTCGCCGCCGCTCCACACAACCGTGCCATGGCGGTCGGCCAGCGTCACGCCCGCGAGTGGCGCGGCGCGCGCCGTGGCGCTGTTCGCGGCCAGCGGCTGCCATGCAAGCTGGCCACCGGCCAGGCGCAGATGGCGATATTGCTGGTCGCCCGCCAGCCCCGCCATGCGCAGGGGCGCGGCCGTGAGGGTGATTGCGCGCGCGCCCGGTTGCAGGTCGAGTACCAGCGACTGGACCGACGCAGGCGACGGACAATCGCGCCCGCTGCAGGCATCGCGCGGCTGGCCGCGCAGCTGCGCGCCGTCGAGCGAGAGCAGGCGTCCGACCAGCATCAATTCGATCGACTGGCCGGCTTGCGCCGCGCGCGGCAGGGCCAGGGTCAGGCGCGCGGGCGCGCCGGCGGCGGCATCCGGCCAGGCGCCGACCCGGGTCCATGGCGCCCAGCCTTGCGGCACATCGGCGAACAGGCGCGCGGCGGCGGGCGGCATGGCCGCCGTGGTGGATGCCGGCGCAGAGGCGACGCTGGCCTGCCATTCGCCGCCTTGATTCGGTTTGAGGCGCCATGCCAGCAGGCGCCGTTCGCTGTTGAACACCTGGACCTGCTCGCGCACATAATCGCCGTCGGCCATGCGGTACAGGCGCTTGAGCAGCTTCAAGGCAGCGGCATCAAGACGCGCGCCGGGCCAGCCGGCCAGTTGCGCGGCGCGCGCGGCGTCGCCGGCCGCCTGCCAGGCCGCCAGGTCGCGCGGCGCCAGTTCGGCCAGTCCGCTGGCGCCGAGGCGCACTAGGCCATGCTGCTGCAAGGCCAGGAACAGCGCCTGGTCCTCCAGGCTGGCGCGCGGCAGTACCGGCACCTGATAGCGCCCCGGCGACAGCCATGCCGACAACGCCGGGCCGTGCGCCGGAAATGCCACCACCAGCGCCTTTGCGGCGGGCGTCGCCTCGCCGCTGCGAAACAGCTGGACCAGCAGCTCGCCGGCTTGCGGGCAGCGGTTGCTGGCACGGCGCTGGAAACGCAAGGCGGCGCCTTTCCATACCAGCCAGCCCTCGCGCTGCAGTCCGACCGAACCGCGCGGGCCGCGTACGGTGCCGCTGGACTCGCCCAGCCAGCGCGCGCCGACGTCGGCCCCGGCCCAGTCGAGGCGCAACGCCGAACCGCGCGCATCGGCGAAATCGGGCAGCGCCATGCCGCTCAGCTGCACCTGCGGCATATCCGCCACATCGGGGCCCGCCAGGGCGATGTTGCGCAGCGTGACCGGACTGGCCGAGGCGTCATTGCGCGCGACCCAGCGCGCCACGTCGGCGAAGCGGTAACCGATGCGCAGCGGGAGCAGGCGCGGATTGCCGGTGTCGAGCATCTGCGTGCACAGGTCGATGCGCACCGGCGGCGCACTGCGCAGGCTTGATGCGATCAGCAGGGTCGCGTCGCCATGGGCGGTCACGCCGATGCCGGATGTGCGCGGCACGCTGAACTGCGCCCCGGGCAAGGCTGGCTGCAAGGCGTCCACCGACACCGGCAAGCCGGCGCCGTGCAGGACGGCGGCGCCGGGGTCCGACGACGCGGCCAGATGACGGGCATGGGCGGCGATCAGCAGCGCGCCCGCGGCGGCGGCGACAATGCCGGCAGCGCCGATCCAGTGCGCGCAAGTCAGCGTGAACGAGTGTGGCGCGGAAGACACGCGTGAACCCTGGCGCAGATGGCGGGCGCGCCGCCGTGCCGTCCAGCGCCCTGACCACGTTTGCACAACCGTTTCGAGCCAGCCTCTCATTATTTCTCCGCAAATAAGGTGGCACGCCTCGCGCGTGGCCTGCCCAGCACTAGCGGGGGGCGGAGCGAAACCGCGCAACGTTATCAACTGCACAAGGTTGCCGGCCAAAGTTACGGAACTTACGTCTGCCCCGGATTGTGTTTCATTTGTAAGCAGGTGAATCAATCTTCCTGAACCACCACATCGCTTGCTATATTGAACTCATAGGATTTCACAAGGAGAAGTAAAAATGAAGCGCACCCTGACCTTTGCAGCACTGATCACCCTTGGCGCCGCCGGTTTCATGCCTCTGCCGTCGGTCGCTCAAACTGATTTCCGCGTGATTATCAATACCGCTCCACCAGCACCGCGCTTCGAGAGCGTGCCGGCGCCCCGCCGCGGCTATGTGTGGGCGCCAGGGTTCTGGAACTGGGAAAACAACCGCCACGTCTGGACCGCCGGCCGCTGGGAAAGCGCGCGCGAGGGCTACGAGTACCGCCGCAGCGAATGGATCCGCGATAACGACAGCTATCGTCTCACCCGCGGCGGCTGGCAGCAAGTGTCGCAGCGCGACTACGCGGTAGTGCGCGTGGCCCCGCCAGCGCCACGCTACGAACGCGTGCCACGTCCGCGCGCCGGCCATGTCTGGGTGCCCGGTCACTGGGAGTGGCGCGGCAACCGCCACGCGTGGGTCGGCGGCCAATGGATGCGCGAACGCGCAGGCTATGTGTACTCGCAGCCAACCTGGGTCCAGCGCGATGGCCACTGGTTCATGGAACCGGCCCGCTGGAGCCGCCATGGCGAAGGCCGTGACCGCGACCGTGACGGCATCCCCGACCGCCTGGAAGGCCGCGACCGTGACCGCGACGGCATCCCGGACCGCCTGGAAGGCCGCGACCGCGACCGCGACGGCATCCCGGACCGCCTGGAAGGCCGCGACCGCGACCGCGATGGCGTCCCGGATCGTCTGGAAGGGCGTGACCGTGACCGCGATGGGGTCCCGGATCGCCTGGAACACCGTGACCGCGACCGTGACGGCGTGCCCGATGCCTACGACCGCGACCGCGATAACGACGGCGTGCCGAACCGCGCCGACCGCGACCGCGATGGCGACGGCGTTCCGAACCGCCGCGACAACCGCCCCGACAATCCGCGCCGCGATTAAACGGTCATCAAGCTTGACCAAGCGCCAGCCCGGCTCCCCCGGCTGGCGCTTTTTTCATTTGTCCTCCAACGCTATCCGCGCCAGGTACGCGGCCCTGCCCTCCTCCCCGCGCAGGTCGGAGGCGATCTTGCCTTCTTCAAGCACGATAATGCGTTCGGCCGAGAGAATGGTTTCGCGCCTGTGCGCCACGATGATACGGGTTATCGGCAAGGCGTGGATGGCGGCGTTGACGGCCTGCTCGCGCGTCACGTCGAGGTGGCTGGTGGCCTCGTCGAGCAGCAGCAGGACCGGCTCGCGGTACAGCGCGCGCGCAATCAGAATGCGCTGCTTCTGGCCACCCGAGAGCACCGTGCCCATGTCGCCGATCAGCGTATGAAAACCCATCGGCATCGCGTCCACATCGTCTTCCACCGCCGCGCGCCGCGCGCATTCGCGGATGCGCTCCATCGACGGGGCATCGGCAAAGAAGCTGATGTTGTCGGCGATCGAGCCGGCGAACAGCTGGTCGTCCTGCAGCACCACGCCGATCTGCGCGCGGTATTCGCCAAGGCCGCTCCGGTTCAGCGCGCGCCCGTCGACCTCGATCTCGCCCGATACCGGTTCGAGCAGGCTGGCCAGCAGGCGCAGCAAGGTGGTCTTGCCGCATCCGGAAGGTCCGACGATGGCCACCGATTCGCCGGCTTCGATCTGCAGATCGATCCCGTCGAGCACCCAGGGATCGCTGGCGCCGTAGCGAAAGCGCAGCTCGCGCAGGCGGATCGCCATCGGCTTGCGCTGCTGGTCCGAAGCGAGCGGCAAATGGCACACCTCCGGTGGCGTCAGGGCGATATCGGCCAGGCGCTCGGCGTGCAGACGCAGCATGAACAGGTCGAGCGTCTTGTTGATCAAGGCGCTGACCCGGCCCATGAACTGGTCCTTGTAGCTGATAAAGGCGAGCAGCATCCCGACCGAGAACGTATTGTTCAACACGCGCTCGGCCCCCAGCCACACCACCAGGATCGCGATAATGCCGATCAGGAGCGAGTTCACGGTGCGGAACATCAATCCCAGTTTTTGCGTCGTCACCTGGCGATTGACGGTTTCCACCAGCAGGTTGAGCCAGTGGGCCTGGCGCGAAGCCTGGGCGTTGAACAGTTTGATGGTGCGCATGCCGCGCAGCGTTTCGAGGAAATGGCTGTCGCGCTTTGCGCCCCATACGATCGCTTCGACCGACGCGTTGCGCAGCGCCGTGTACGAGGCGGCGCGCACCAGCGCGTACAGCACACTGCCACCGACGACCAGCATGGCCAGTTCGGGCGCGTAGAACAGCATCACGCACAGGGTGATGGCCGCCATCAGGCCGTCGAGGAGGATTTCCACCATGTCGGTGGTGATGGCTTGCAGGATCACTTCCTGGGAGCCGAAACGCGACATGATGTCGCCCAGGTGGCGGCTTTCAAAGTAGGCCGCGGGCAGGCTGACCAGATGGCCGAACAGGCTGGCACGCCCCGCCACCTTGATGGTGCTGGAGATGGCGATCAGGGTGGCGCCGCGCGCGGCCGTCACCGCTACCCGGATGATCAGCAGGAACGCAAACCCCAGCGCGAGCGTGAGCAGCAGATCGCGGTCGGCGCTGACCAGCGCTTCGTCGATTACCCATTGCATGAAGAACGGGCTGACCACGGCCAGCACTTCGATCGCCAGCGCCATGGCGGCCAGCGCGAACAGCGACTGTTTGATGCCCGACATGCGCCCGAGCAGTGCACTGAGCCGCACGCGCGGTGCCGCCTGGCCCGACTCGAACGACGCCGTGGGACTCAGTTCGAGCGCCACGCCGGTGAAGTGTTTGAGCACGGTGGCGCGCGGCAGGCGGCGCACGCCGACCGCCGGATCGTGGATCACGACGCCCTTGGCGGTGACCTGCTTGAGCACGACGAAGTGGTTCAGGTCCCAGTGCAGGATGCACGGGGTGGCCAGCAGGTCCAGTTCTTCAGGTTCGAGCCGCAGGGGGCGCGAGGCAAGGCCGAGGTGGACGGCGATGCCGACCAGGTCCTTGAGCGTGGCGCCGCGCAGCGACATGCCGAAACGGCGCCGCAGATGCGCCAGGTCGGTCCCGTTGCCGTGGTAGGCGGCGATCATGGCCAGGCAGGCCAGCCCGCATTCGGCGGCTTCGGTCTGCAGGATCGACGGCAGGCGTACCCCCAGGCCGGCGGTGGCGTCCATTGGTTTGCTCATCGTCCCAGCCTCCCGGTGATGGTGTAGACCGGATCGAGCACCCATTCGTAAAGACGGCGCCGCTCCAGGAGAATGTCGGCCTCCAGCTGCATGCCGGGGGCCAGCGGCACGCGCGCGCCGTAGGCCGTCACGTCCTGGCGCGCCAGGGTCACGGTGATGCGGTACAGCGCCTCGCCCGGCTTGCCGGCGCCCGCCGCCGCCCCAAACTGGGCCGGCAGCTCGGCCGGCTCGATGCCGGTGCGCGAAATGCTCTTGATGGTGCCCTTGTAGTGGCCGAATTTTTGATACGGGTAGGCCAGGTAGCGCAGGTGCACCTGCTGTTGCGCGCGCACGAAGCCGATCGCGCGGCTCGATGCATACAGATGCGCTTCCAGGGTGGCGCCGCGCGGTACGATGCTGAGGATCGCCGTGCCGGTGCCGACCGCCGCGCCGCGCGAGGCATGGATCGCCGTCACGGTGCCGGCCTGCGGGGCCGTGATGAGCAGTTCGCGTTTGGCCGCCACCTCGGCCAGCTCGCGGTCGATGGCGCTGGTGTTGCGTGCCACCAGCGCGTTTTGCGTGGCCAGCTTGAGCGGCATGTCGTTCAGCTCCGCCTCCAGCGCCATGCGTTCGCGCCCGAGCGACGACAAGGCCCGTTCCAGGGAGCGCAGCTTTCCCGCCTGGTCGAGCGTCGCCTCGGAAGTGGCCTGCACCTGCTGCGCGGAGATGAAGCCGCGTGCCTTGAGTTCTTCGAGCCGCTTTTCGGACTTGCGCGCCAGCACCACGCGGCGCTTTTGCAGGGCGATTTCCTGCACCATGTTGTCCTGCTCGGCGCGGGCGGCGGCGATGCGCTCGACCAGCATGGCGCGCTGCTGGTCGAACGACTGCGCCGCGCGCGCCTGCTCGGCATCCAGGCTGGCGCGCTGGGCCTGCAGTTCGCGCGCCGCCTGGGCATTGGTCTCGCCCACGGCCACGCTGCGCTCTTCGCCCGACAGCGCCACCAGCGCCTGGCCGGCGGTCACCGTGTCGCCCTCGCGCACCATCAGGCGCGTGGCCACGCCCACGCGCGGCGAATGCACGCGGATCATGCCCTGCTCGGGTACCAGCCAGCCGGCCACGCGCGCCTTGCGGGTGTAGCTGGCCATGAACAGCGTGGCCGTGACGGCAACGACGATCAGCAGCGAAAAGGCGGCGTACCAGCGGTGCGCCAGGCGCGGCTTGATCGCCACCGTGCCGAGCCAGCGCGTTTGCTGTTCGCTCAGCACCTGCGGCCGGAACAGCGGCTGCTCCGCCGCCGCGTCCGGCGCGCCGGCCTCACTCTTCGATGAAGTAGTCGCGGACATCGTAACTGACCTCGATCATGCGCGAGATTTTTTTGATGCGCAGCACCTTGCGGATGCGTGGATCGGCGAAATCGCGCATCAGCGGCGGGCGTGGCGCGTTGAAGAAATAGCCCGGGTCGGTGGCGACAATCGACTTGGCCACCAGATCGAGTTCGTCGCGCGAGCTGACCGTCTGGATGACGCACGGCGCGTGCGTGATGCCCAATTCGAGCAAGGCGCAGGTGCGGTGGTAGCCGTTATTGAGCACCAGGCGGCCGCTGTCGTCGTCGCACACGGCGTTGAGAATGTTGGCGCTGTAGCCGACCACCAGGCCGACCACGCCGGCCACGGTGCCCGAAGCGCGGTAATCGTTCAATTGGTCCGGGCGCAGCAGCACCGGTTCGTGAAAACGGAAATCGGTCGATTCGGAGCGGAATACAAAACGCTTCGAGCCGGCCTCGCGAATATGGACCGGGGCGCGCACTTCGTCGGGCGGAAAGCAGAAGCGGAACAATGCTTGCGGATCGGGATGGGGACCCAATTGCGCCTTGAGTTCATCGACGAAGCTGCGCGTCACGTGGTTCTGGCACACCACCATGCGCCCCAGTTCGACCATGGCGATCCGGGTCGGCAGGCTGTTGAAGGTGCGCCTGTACTGCGAGCTGGCGCACACCTGCGCGGCCAGCGGCATCATGGCGGCCGGCAGCGCGGCGCAGTCCAGATGATCGGCGACGCCGGCCTCGGTGCGGGCCAGCTCTTCGTAATACAGGTTGGCCGCGCCCCATTCGCGAATCAGCGCGGGCCGGATGGCCTCGGGCGATTCGGCGCACAGGTCGTCGGCGAAATCGAGGTACTTCTGCAGCGGCGCCTGGCCGAGCAGCCATAGTTCCTCATGCGTGGGGCGTTCCGGCGTGGCAATAGCTGTTGATGTGTTGAGATTCTGCATTTTGCAACCTCACTTGAAAGTTCAGCCCGCCGCCGCGTCCGACGGCGGACTGAAGTAGCCAGTCCAGCCAGTTAGCTGAACGATGGCCCGGCACAGCGTTTAAGCAGGAAACGCATTACAGCAGCCATCCGAGCAGGCCGCCGCGGTTGCGCGACTTGCTGTCGCAACCGCGGGTTTTGCACTTGTTCCGGCTCTTGCTTTTGCTTTTGCTCTTGCAGCGGCTCTTGCTCTTGCTCTTGCTGTGGCACTTGGTATGGCAATCCGATTTGCCACCGCCATACACGTGTTGCAATTCAGTGCTGGTCAAGTTGCGCATGATGTTCTCCTTTAACAAAATTGAAACTGGACCAGTGGCAATTCCACTCGTCCTCGTGCGGACCGCTATGGCCATACTAGGCACTGACGGACTCTGCAGTTTGATGCGTCACAATCGTGCGGATGAGTGGTTTCAGCCCTCACAAATGGAGGATTTTGGCAACATGTTGCCGTTGGGGTTATGCTGTCGCCATGACCGAACCGATCCATGAACTGGCCCATTTGATCGCGGCGGCCTTCAAATCCGAACGCAACGCCAGCCGCAAGCTCTCCGCACGCGCTGGCATCAGCGAAGAACAGGCCCTGCGCGCCACGCTCGAACAGCGCGCCGGTGCGCGCGGCCTGGCCGCCCTGCTCGACGAACGCGCCGCACTGCTTGCGGCCGATGCGGCGCGCCTGGCCGAACGCGATACCAAGCGCGCCCTTGCACGCAGCGCCAGATTGAACAAGCACGATGGCCCGCCCGCGCCGTGGCGCGCGTGGTTCGACGGCTCGGCCCATCCCAACCCGGGGCGCTGCGGCATCGGCGCGCTGCTCACCGGCCCGGATGGCGAACGCGTCGAAATTTCGCGCCCGGCGGGCTACGGCAATAGCAGCGAGGCCGAATACCAGGCGCTGATCGCGGTCCTCGAAGCGGCCGTCGCACAGGGCGCGCACGGACTGACCGTGCATGGCGATAGCCGCGTCGTGATCGACGACGTGAATGGGCCGGAGCTGGCGGGCGCGCCCTCGCTGCAGGCGTATCGGGCGCAGGCGCGGGCCCTGCTCGGACGGATCGACAGTGCCTGCGTGCGCTGGCTGCCGCGTCACAAGAACCAGGCCGCCGACGCGCTGTCGCAGCGCGCCGCGGCCGCGTTCGGGCCGGCCGGCATGGCATAATCGCGCTCCCCATCAAGGAGCATGCAATGACCACCGACGAACTGACAGCATGGCAGCCACGCCTGCAAGCACTGGCCGGCGCCCACGATATCAATCACCTGCACCGCGTGTGGCGCAATGCGCAGGCGCTGCTGGCCAGCCACCCGGAAGCCGATGCGCTGGCCGTGATGGCGGCATGCTATCTGCATGACCTGGTCAACCTGCCCAAGAACCACCCGGAGCGCAGCATGGCGTCGCGCCGCTCGGCCGAACTGGCCCGGCGCGAGCTGGCCGCCCTCGGTTTTCCGGCCGCGAAGCTGGACGCGGTGGCGCACGCCATTGAAACGCACAGCTTTTCGGCGGCGCTGCCGCCCCACAGCATCGAAGCGAAGCTGGTGCAGGATGCCGACCGCCTCGACGCCCTCGGCGCCGTGGGCCTGGCGCGCCTGTTCTACATCGCCGGCCAGATGGGCAGTGCGCTGGCCCACCCCAGCGACCCGCTGCCCGGAGAGCGCGAACTCGACGACCGCGCCTATGCGCTCGACCATATAGAAGTCAAGCTGGCCAAACTGCCAGCAATGATGCAGACCGCCGCCGGCCGCGCGCTGGGAGAAGCCCGCATGGCGCAGCTGACCACCTTCCGCGCCGCCTTCGCGCAGGAATGGGCACTGTAGGAACTGCCGCGTTCGTACGGGGGCGTAGTGCGTTAAGATAGGGCATCGCCCTTTCGCGCCCGGCCCCGGGCTTTTCTCCATGAGCAGCAGCCCCGCCGCAGCCCCCGCCTCCCCCCCTTCTGCCGGCAACCTCAATTTCGTGCTGGTCGCCGTCTTCATCGACATGCTCGGCATCGGCATGATCGTCCCCGTCATGCCGGCCCTGGTGGGCCAGTTCGTGGGCGGGCGCGACGAACAGGCGTTCTGGTTCGGCGTGCTGGCGACGCTGTTCGGGCTGTTGCAGTTCATCTTCATGCCCATGCTCGGCGCCATCAGCGACCGTGTGGGGCGCCGTCCGGTGATGCTCTATTCGATGGCCGGGATGTGCCTCAATTTCCTGGCCACCGCCTGGGCGCCCAGCCTGGCCTTCCTGTTCATCGGGCGCGTGATCGGCGGCGTGTCCTCGGCCAGCATGTCGGTCGCCTCGGCCTATGCATCCGACATATCGACCCCCGAGACGCGCGCCAAAAGCTTCGGCAAGGTGGGCGCGGCCTTCGGCCTGGGGTTCATCGGCGGTCCGGCGCTGGGCGGCGTCTTGGGCGAAATCAACCTGCAACTGCCGTTCTACGTGGCCGCCGCCCTGTGCGCCGCCAACTTCGTCTACGGTTACATCGCCGTGCCCGAATCGCTGCCGCTGTCGCGCCGCTCCGCGTTTTCGATTTCCAAGATCAACCCCTTCACATCCCTGCGCAAGCTGATGCGCCGCACCGATATCCGCGGCGTGGTGATCGTCTATGCCCTGTCCACCTTCGCCCATATGATGCTGCAGTCGACCTGGGTGCTGTACACCACCTTCCGCTTCAACTGGGGCCCGGGCGACAACGGCGCCGCCATGTTCTGCGTGGGCCTGGCGGCGGCCGTGGTGCAGGCCGGCCTGCTGGGCATGCTGATGAAGCGCTTCGGCGAGGTGCGCCTGACGCTGCTCGGCCTGGCATCGGGCTGCATCACCTACGTGCTGTACGGCCTGGCCACCCAGGGCTGGATGATGTACGTATTTATTTTGTGCAACTTGTTGGCTTTTACCACCGCGCCTGCGCTGCAGAGCATCATTTCGCGCGGTTCGGACGCAAATGGCCAGGGCGAGCTGATGGGCTCGCTTCAATCGATCAGCAGCCTGGGCGTCGTGTTCATGCCGCTGCTGGGCACGGCCATCCTGGGCCTGGCGAGCCACCTGCCGCCGCAGGACTGGCGCATCGGCAGCACCTTCTTCCTGTGCGCGGCGATGCAGGCGGTCGCCATCGGCGTTGCACTTTTCTATTTCAAATCGCATCGGATGCGCACGTGAGGCAGGCATGCGCTAGAATTGGCCAATGGGCAAAACCTCTATTCGCAGCGCGACGCGCGCAGCCGCGTTTGTCATTGCCGTCCGCGCAGCCGGTGCCAGCCCGCCTGCGCTGGCCAACTGCGAGCAACCGTTCCTGGCACCAGTCGCGCCCACGGGACTGAGCGTGAGCATCAGCGGCGAGTCGATCAGCGGCATCTATCCGGACCTGCTGCGCAGCGTCAGCGCGAAAAGCCCCTGCAAGTTCACGTTTTCGGTGGTGCCGCGGGCGCGCCAGGAAGCCATGTTCGAAGCCGGCAAATCGCACCTGCTGATGCCCGCCGTGCGCACCCCGCGGCGCGACCAGCTCGGCTACTTCGTCCCCGTGATCGGCACCCGCGCCACCCTGCTGTCGATCGACAGCAGGCGCGCGCCTGTGCGCTCGATCCGTGACCTGCTCGCGCGCAAGGAGCTGCGCGTGGTGCTGGTGCGCGGTTTCGACTACGGCGACGCCTACCTGGACATGATCGATCAGTTGTCGGCCCAGGGCCGCCTGCTGCTGGAAAAGGACGCCGCCGCGGTGGCGCGCGTGCTCGACGCCGGCTTTGCCGACGTGACGCTGATGGCGCCGACCGTGTTTGCCGGCGCCATCCTGGAAGACAAGCGCTTTGGGTGGATGATGCCCAAGCTGCGCATCGAGCCGCTCGAGGAGCTGCCATGGGGCGAAAGCGGTATCTACATCTCCAGACAGACCGTCACGGCGAGCGACCGCAGCGCGCTCCAGAACCTGTTCGCGGCCGCCGTCAAATCGGGCTCCGTGTACGAAAGCCTCAAACGCTACTACCCGGCCCCCATCCTGGCCGGCGGCGTGCGCCCGCGCTGAGCGGCGCCGCCATGCCGACTATTTTTTAGCGCATTGACCATCCGGGCGACGGAAAGCGCTGCACATGCGCAGCGCGCCGTTATAATTGCCCATCGTTTTTAAAACAGGTTGAAGCCCGTGTCCGATCGCATAAAAGTCATTCCCCAGTATTTAATTCCCAAGCAAGGTCTGACCCGGTTCGCGGGCCGCGTCGCCGGCCATCAGGGCGGCCAGTACACGACCACCCTGATCCGCTGGTTCGTCGGCCAGTACGGCGTGAACATGGAGGAAGCGGCCAATCCGGACATCGCCAGCTACGCCAGCTTCAACGAATTTTTCACGCGTCCGCTGCGCCCGGGCGCGCGCCCGCTGGCCAGGGCCGATTTCGTGTGCCCGGTCGATGGCGCGATCAGCCAGTTCGGCAGCATCGACGACGACCAGATCTTCCAGGCCAAGGGCCACAAGTTCAGCACCACGGCCCTGGTCGGAGGCGACGCGGCACTGGCGGCCGAGTTCCAGCATGGCAGCTTCGCCAATCTGTACCTGAGTCCCAAGGATTACCATCGCCTGCACATGCCGTGCGACGGACGCCTCACGCGCATGATCTACGTGCCCGGCGCGCTGTTTTCGGTGAACCCGACCACCGCGCGCGGCATTCCCGGCCTGTTCGCACGCAATGAGCGCGTGGTGTGCGTGTTCGACTCAAAAGTGCATGGCACCTTTGTGCTCACCCTGGTGGGCGCCACCATCGTCGGCAGCATGGCCACGGTCTGGCACGGGCTGGTGAACCCGCCGCGTCCGGGCGTGGTCAAGGAATGGCGTTACGACGACCAGAACATCGTGCTCAAGAAAGGCGACGAGATGGGCCGCTTCCTGCTTGGCTCGACCATCGTCATGCTGTTCAAAAAAGACACCATCACCTTCAATCCCGAGTGGGCGCCCGAGCGTTCCGTACGGCTCGGTGAAGCGATGGGCAACAAGCCGGCCGCCAAACGCGCCTGATTTCACGAGAGAGCGGCATGAGCGAAGCAGTGGACGACATGGTCGGCGCGCCGGCCCCTGTGGCGCAACCGGAGCCGATGCCGGATCCTGTGACTGCCGCCTCGCCGGCACCGCGCGCAAGCGTGCTGACGGCCTGCGACTGGCTCGGCGAAGGAGCGCGCTCGATGCTGCTGCTGGCGCCACGCTGGGAGCGGCTGGTGGCGTCGCCGTGGCAGATGGCGTTCCAGATGCTTCTCCAGGTTGGCCTGGGCGTGCTGATGCACCGCCTCATGATCGAGGGCGATGCCATCTTCATTTGGCGCGCGCTGCTGGCCGGATGGTCGACTGCCCTGTTGACCGTGTGGCTGTGCTACCTGATTCAGCCCGACCCGCGACTGCGGCGCAGCCCCGATAGCGCGCCCGGCGCGGCGCATTTGTACACGCTGCTGATCGCCCAATCGACGGTGTTTGCGATGCTGGCCTGGGCGCTCTATTTTCTCCTGATCCGCACCAATGTCATCCCCGCGGCCAGCATGGAGGCGCAATGGGCGCTCTGGTTCGTGCCGATGCTCTGGTCCGTGCTGGCAAAGCTCAAGGTGCTGATCCGCGCCGCCCGTCCGCTGGCGCCGGAGCGCGCCATTGTCACGCTCGCGGTGGTCGCGCTGACCACGGCCTTGGGCCACTATCTCGCGCCGGCGCCGCCGACATGGCGCGCCGCGCCCCAACCCGAGGCGCCCGAGGAAGAGCCGTTCGAGGTGAGCCAGGAGATGATGGAAGCGCAGCTGCCCCTGCTGGGCGAGCAGATCGACGCGCTCAAGCCGCAGCGCCCGGGCGTGATCGACATGTACACGATCACCTTCGCGCCGTACGAAGGCGAGGAAGTGTTCCGGCGCGAGAGCGCCATGGTGTCCGACGTGATGGCGCGCCGCTTCGACGCCGCCGGCCGCGGCCTGCAGCTGATCAACCACCACAAGACCGCCGACACGCTGCCATGGGCCACGCCGCTGAACCTGGAGCGCGCCATCGAAGGCATCGCCGGGATCATGGACCGCGACGAGGATGTGCTGTTCATCCACCTGACGTCGCACGGAGCGTCGGACGGCGAGCTGGCGGCCAGTTTCTGGCCGATCGATGTGGCGCCGGTGCTGCCGCCCGCGCTCAAGGGATGGCTCGACCAGGCCGGCATCCGCTACCGCGTGCTGTCGATCTCGGCCTGCTATGCCGGCAACTGGATTGCGCCGCTGGCGGCCGACGGCACCCTGGTGATGACGGCGTCCGACGCCGACCACACGTCCTACGGCTGCGGCAAGAAGTCGCCGCTGACGTTTTTCGGCCGCGCGATGTACGACGAACAGCTGCGCACCACGACGCGCTCATTCACCGAAGCGCATGCCGCGGCGCGCAAGGTCATCCTGCAGCGCGAAACGCAAGCCGGCAAGGACGACGGCTATTCGAACCCGCAAATCAAGGTGGGCAGCAAGATCGTGCCGGTGCTGGAACGGCTGAACCAGCGGCTGGCGGGCAAGCCGTGAGCAGGTAGCGCTGCCCGCGTCACGCGTTTGAATTTGACGCTGCAATAAAACCGATCACCGGGTTTATTCATCAAGCTTGTAGTTCGGCAGCGCATCATGGCCAAGCATACTCATCCGCCTAAAACAATCGCCGGCACGACGGAGGCGGCGCAGCTTGGCAGCCCTCTAAGCCAGCGCACGACGGCCAGCGGCAAGTCGATGACCGTTGTCATGCCGGGTAATTTATGATGTGCGCGACTCGTGGAAGCGCACACTTCGTCCGATTTCCTCATGGCTCAATGTGGTCGTGCCTCGATAAATCGGGGTGACTAATCCGCTATTGCTCTGAACGGAGGTACGCGCGGCCAAGAATGGCCGCTGCGCCATTGCCCTGATTACGCCAATTTGGTGATGAACTGCTCGCTCGGACGGCGCACTTTTTTCAAGTCGACCAGCCAGTCACCCGCCGCTTCGCGGTACCCGAGCGCCATGATCGCCACCGAGCGCAAGCCACGCGCGCGCAGGCCGAGTAATTCGTCGAGCTGGTCGGGATTGAAGCCTTCCATCGGGGTCGCATCGACCTGCTCGAAGGCGGCGGCAGTCAAGCCGATGCCCAGGCCGATATACGCCTGGCGCGCAGCGTGTTGGTAGTTGACCTCGGGGTCGCGCGGCGGGTACGTCGACAGGATGAACTTGCGGTAGGCTTCCCATCCTTCGTTGACCAGGCCGCGCTCTTCGTTGACGAGGTCGAACATCATGTTGATCCGCTCTTCGGTGTAGTTGTCCCACGCCGCGAAGATGACCATGTGCGACCCATCGACTACCTGGCCCTGGTTGCTGGCAATCGGTTTCATCTTCTCGCGCAGGTCGGCGTTGCTGACCACGATCAGCTCGAACGGCTGCAGGCCGCTCGAGGTCGGCGCCAGGCGCACGGCTTCGAGAATGCGGTCGACTTTGTCTTCCGAAACAACCTTGGTGGCATCGAATTTCTTGGTGGCGTAGCGCCAGTGTAATTTTTCAAGCAGCATGGAATTTCCTTCAATTTGATGGATGAACTTCTCAGCCAGGGCGATCGCAGGATAGGCGCCCCGGCGGGCTCATTATCAACGATTCCGCGATCACGCGTATCCGGACGGAAAATTCCAGCCCTACACCAACCCCATGCGCTTGCGCGCGTCGGCGCAGCACAGCCCTTCCATCATATCGAGGAAAGCGCGCGTCTTGGCCGGCATCAGGCGGCGCCCCGGGAACACGGCCCATCCGGTCACCAGCGGCAAATCCCACTCCGGCAGCACCCGCACCAGCTCTCCGCTGGCCACATGGGGCGCCGCGAACAGGTCGGAACTGGCGGCGATGCCGGCGCCGGCGCAGGCCACGCGCGTGAGCAGGTCGGGCGAATTGGCCGTCAGCCGGCCCGGCAGCGCGCGCTCCCACACCGTTTTGCCGCGCGTGAGCTTCCACGGCGACGGCCCGCCGCCGCGGCTCAGAAGGCACAGCAGATCGTGCTTCAGCAGCTCGTCCGGATGCTGCGGCAGCCCGCGCAGCGCGATATACGAGGGCGCCGCGTACAGGGCCATGTGTTCGAGCGCGACGCGGCGCGCGTTGAGGGAAGCGTCGTCCGGCAAGTCGCCCATGCGGATCGCGATGTCGAAATTCTCGCTCACCAGGTCGACCCGGCGCGGCGACAGGTCCAGTTCCAGGGTGATGGCCGGGTACTGCGCCATGAAGTGCGTCATCACCTGCGTCATGCCAAGGCTGGCGAAATCGGCCGGCATCGAAATGCGCAGGCGCCCGCTCGGGGCCTGCTGGCGGTGCTGCACCAGGGCGCCGGCCGCCTCGACCTCCTCGACCACCTTGCGCGCGTGATCGAGCAGGCTGGCGCCGAATTCGGTGAGCATCAGCTTGCGCGTGGTCCGCTGCAGCAGGCGCTCGCCCAGTTTGGCTTCCAGCAGCGCGATCCGGCGCGAGACGGTCGACTTGGGCAAATCCACCCGCAACGCGGCCTGGCTGAAGCTGCCCGCCTCCACGATCCGTGCGAACAAGAGCAGGTCATTCGGTTCCACATCCATTTAATTGTCCCACTGACTGAATAATGATATCCATTTTAACGTCTTCCGCATCGATTTTGGAACGCGTAAAGTCACTTCATCGCAGTTCAACTCATAAAAAGGAAATAAAATGAACATCCTGCAAATTAATTCCAGCGCCCGTTCGACCGGTTCCGAGTCCACCCGCATGGCCGACGCCATCGTCGCCAGGCTGCAAGCGGCCAACCCCGGCGCGCAAGTGACCCGGCGCGACCTGGCCAGCAACCCGCACCCCGCGCTCGACGAGCCGACCCTGGGCGCCCTGTTCACGCCAGCCGACCAGCGCAGCGCCGAACAAGCGGCCCGCGTGGCCCTCGACGACGCCCTGATCGCCCAGGTGCAGGCGGCCGACGTGCTGGTCATCGGCGCCCCGATGTACAACTTCGGCAGCTCGGTGCAGCTCAAAGGCTGGTTCGACGCGATTGCCCGCGCTGGCGTCACCTTCGCCTACACCGCCACCGGCCCGGTCGGCAAACTGACCGGCAAAAAAGTCTACGTGGCGTTCGCCCGCGGCGGCATGTACCGCGACACCCCCAACGATACCCAGACGCCGCACCTGAAAATGCTGCTCGGCTTCCTCGGCATGACCGACGTGACGTTCGTGTACTCCGAGGGCATGGCCATGGGTCCGGAAGCGGTGACCAGGGCGCAATCCCAGGCGAATGCCGAGATCGAGGCCGCACTGGCCTGAGCAACCCCGGACGACGCTGCATCTGTATCAAGGAGAGAAAATGACACAAGCGTTGATGAAACCGGATTTCGCGGTGCACCGGCCACGCGCCGTCGAGCGCCTGATCAACGGGCAATTCGTGACGGACGGCGCCGGCGTCAAGATCAACCGCGTGCTCACGCAAAACCTGCAGCGTCGCCTGGACCCGTTTCTGATGCTCGATGCCTTCGGCAGCGACAAGCCGGGCGACTACATCGCCGGCTTTCCCGAACATCCGCACCGCGGCTTCGAGACGATTTCGTACATGATCACCGGCAGCATGCGCCACCGCGACAGCGCCGGCAATGAAGGCCTAATCACCGACGGCGGCGTGCAGTGGATGACGGCCGGACGCGGCGTGGCCCACTCCGAAATGCCGGAACAGACCGACGGCATGATGGAAGGCTTCCAGCTATGGCTTAACCTGCCGGCCAGCGACAAGATGACCGCGCCATGGTACCGCGACATTGCGAACACCGAAATCCCCCGCTTCACAACCGGGGCGGGGGTAACGGTGCAGGTGATCGCCGGCGCCAGTCACGGCGTGCAGGGCGCGATGCAGCGCGCAGGGACCGAGCCGCTCTACCTCGATATCGAACTGCCGGCCAACGCCAGCTTCGAACAGCTGCTGCCGCCGGGACATAACGCCTTTGTGTACGTGTTTCGCGGCCAGGTGCTGATCGACGAGAAACCGGTACCGGTGTCGCGCATGGCGATCCTGGCCAACGACCCGCGGGCGGACGGGGTGCGCATCATGGCCGCCCAGGACAGCCGCCTGATACTGATTGCCGGGCGCCCGCTGAACGAACCGATTGCCCAATACGGCCCGTTCGTGATGAACACCCAGGCCGAGGTATTCCAGGCCGTCGAGGACTTCCGCGCCGGCCGTTTCGGCGCCTGATGCACCCGTCCCGCCGCCGGCTTCCAAGGCCTGGCGGGGGCCTGCAACCACAAGGAGAACATCTTGCGCTACACTGAGGGCATGTTCCCAATCCTGACCCAGGCCCTGGCCTACGTTAGCCGCGTATGCGGCTTTGAAACCGTCGATTCCTTCCCTCCCGGGCATGCCCACGCGCGCACCCACTGGAGCGGAGCCCATTTCGACATCGCTTCCGACCTCAAGCCCGACCAGATCGAGCGCGCGCTGTGCGAGAAAATCGCCAACACGCCGCTCATTTTCGCCAATATCGCCAACCCGACGCCGGCCATGCAGCGCGTGCTGCTCGACCTGATCGGCACCCGCATGCGCCATTCGGGCGGCCAGCCGGTCGACCTGGTGTCGCTGCTGGCCAATGCCTACCGCAGTCCGTACACCCAGGAAGCGGTGCCCGGCCTGCGCGCAGCCATCGAAGAGAGCGGCGGCGATGCGCATAGCGTACTCGCTTTTTTGAGCGAGATGCCGGCCGCCTTCGACGTGATCGACGCCAGTCCCCGTCAGCGCGGCTTGAAGTTGGTTGGCAGGTAGCGCTGGCGCAGCCGCATGAAGGGCCGCTCGACGCAGCGGTACAACACCCAGCCCGACAAAACGCTCAGCGACAGCATCGCCACGATCGCGACCGGCGAACCGGGGCCGTAGCCGTGCACCGCCAGCGGCCTGGCGGCCAGGATGCACACCTGCTTGTGCGTCAGGTAGATCGAATACGACCATAGCGCCATGCCGGCGGCGCCCGGAATACGCGTCGTGCGCAGCAGCGACCTGTCGCTCAGCGCCGCCACGATCAGCAGCGAAAATCCCAGCGCCAGCATCGGATACCCCAGCACGGTGACGCCGAAGCCCTGGCGCTCGTCGAGGAACAGCCAGATCGCCAGCCCGGTGACCGCCAACCCGGCGCCCAGCGCCAGGTCGCCGCGCGAAGTAAGCACGCGCCACTGGCGCGGGTGAAAATTCTTCAGCAGCGCCAGCGCCACGCCGGCCACCAGTTCATCGAAACGGCACCAGGTCGAGTAATAAATATACTGATAATAGTTACGCGAGCCGCGCGGATTGGCGTGCACCAGTTCCTGCCATGTATAGGCGCGCACCAGCATCCCGGCCGCGATGGCCAGCGCGATGGCGGCCCAGCTCCAGCGCAGCGAACGGCGCAGCGATGCAAGCGCCAGCGCCAGCGCCGGCAGCACCAGGTAAAACTGCTCCTCGATGCACAGCGACCAGGCATGCGAAAACGCGGTGCCCGGCTCCAGGCTGATATTTTGCGTGAAGGTGAGGAAGCGCCACAGCGGCGGCAGTTCGAGCCCGGCGCGAAACCACGGCCAGCACCAGTACAGCGCCAGCATGGCGTAGAACACCGGCAGCGTGCGCAGCGCGCGGCGTCCGTAAAAGCGGGCCAGGGAAAATTCGCCCTGCGAGCGCATGGCGGCGAAGATCTGGTTGCCGATCAGGTAGCCGGACAAGGCAAAAAACAGGTCCACCCCGATCCAGCCCACCTCCCCTATCCAGCCGAAGGTATCGGCACGGCTGACGAACAGCACATAGTGGTGCAGTACGACCAGGGTGACGGCCAGCGCACGCAGGGTGTCGAGACCTTCGATGCGGGCGCTGGAGACAGGATTTTTCATGCGCCACATGATGACATGGGGCTTCGGCAGGCGCCAGCGATGTCCGATAAAATAGACGATCCACCAATCGTCCAGGCTACCTCCGACCATGACCACCGCACGCGAGCTGCAGTTCAAATCGATCAACTACACCGCCCTTGGGGCCGGTCCGCGCCTGATCGTCACCGGCGCCGTGCACGGCAACGAGACTTGCGGCACCAGGGCGATCCTGCGCGTGATCGGCGAAATCGACAGCGGCGCTCTGCACGTGGCGGCCGGCAGCGTGACCTTCGTCCCGGTGACCAACCCGCTGGCCTACGCGCTCAAGCAGCGCTCGGGCGAACGTAACCTGAACCGCAACCTGTTCCCCAACCCGCAGCCCCAGGACTTCGAGGACCGCGTCGCAAACTGGCTGTGTCCCCTGCTGGCGCAGCACGAGGTACTGCTCGACCTGCATTCCTTCAATGCACAAAGCCAGCCCTTCGTCATGGTCGGGCCGCGCAATAACGACGGCACCCTGCAGCCGTTCCGGCACGCCGAAAAAGAACGCGCGCTGGCGCGCCGCCTGGGCGTGCGCCGCTTCGTCGACGGCTGGCTGGCCACCTACGGCCAGGGCGTGCAGCGCCGCATGAAGAGCGGCGACGAATCGACCCTGAACCTGGTGCTGCGCTACGGGATGGGCACCACCGAATACATGCGCAGCACCGGCGGCTACGCGCTCACGCTCGAATGCGGCCAGCACCTTGATCCGGCCGCGCCCGACGTGGCCTACCGCGCGATCGTCAATACGCTGGCCTTCCTCGGCCTGATCGAAGCGCCGCAGCCCGAACCGATTGCGCTGGACCAGATGGAAGCGCTGTCGATGGTGGTGGTGCACGACAAGCTCGATGCGGGCGACCGGTTCAACCGCGTGTGGTCCAGTTTCGATGCGGTGGCCAAGGGCGACCAGATCGGCACGCGCGCCGACGGCACGCCTGTGACGGCCGAATTCGACGGCAAGATCCTGTTCCCCGATGTGAACGCGGGACCGAACCAGGAGTGGTACTACCTGACCCGCGCCAACCCGGATTTCGAGCGCTTTGCCGAGTAGGCGCGCACGCCCTGGCGCACTGACATGAAAGCCACAAACGGGCGTGCTTCCACCTAAAAAGGCGCGCCATCCGCCCATTTATGCGGTCGGCATGAGGGGGTGACAATGTGTGAGCTTACGCTCTTTTCGGAGGGCTAAGGTGGGATGGTCGCCAGGCGCAGCGTCCGGCGGTCATCCCGCCCGGATGTTCCTGGGCGATCAGTCAACCCAATGGAGATCATCATGCCAGTGCAGGAAGCGTTGTCCTTCAATGACCTGACTTACCTCGATTCCAGTCCGTCGGCAGTCAGGGCCTACTTCGAGACCGCCTACGGCAAGAACCCGGACGGCATCAGCGTCAACAGCGAGACCTATTACAACGCGGTGACCCCGGCCATCACGGCGCAGTACGGGCACCCGTGCTACAAGACCCTCGGGCCATTCAACTACGTGACCAATCCGAGCGCGCCGCCGACATCGGCCATCGTCGGCAGCAATTACGCGATCAACAACGGCGACGATGCGGCGCAAGTGAGTCTGACGGTGGAAGGCGCGTGGTCCGACGCGACCAGCTGGTCGTCCGAAACGACCACCGGGCTGACGCTGTCGGCGGAGTTCACCATCGAAGGCGTGTTCAAGACCGGCGCGTCGTTTTCGGTGTCGACCACGGTCGGCCAGTCGTCGACGCAAAGCACCTCGCGCTCGTCGTCGTCCACGGTGACGGTCACGGTACCGGCGCACAGCAAGCGTAGAGTATCGATGGTGGGCACGATGTCGGACGAATCGATGTCATTTACCGCACCGATTGCCGTGCAGGGCTACTTTGGCGCCAACTTCCCCGACCGCGTCAACGGCCACTACTTCTGGTTTGCCGACGCCGCGTCGGCGCTGCCGAAAACCAGCGGCACCATCCAGGGCACGATCCGGCGCACGTCGGTGTTCAACGTGCAGACCGACATCGGCCCGGTCGAGTCCTTGTCGTAGCGCCCGCGCCCGGCGCAGCTCAGGGAATGCCCCACACAAACGGGTCGCTCTCGTCGAAAATCAGCTGCGCCCGGGCGTTGACCCAGGCCTTGCCGCGGATGCTGGGCATGATGCGTTCGCCGTCGCGGCGGTACGAGGCGTCGAACACGCTGCCGATGATGCTCTCCTGGCGCCATTGCGCGTGTTCGGCCAGTTTGCCGTCGGCCGCCAGACAGGCCAGCTTGGCGCTGGTACCAGTGCCGCAGGGCGAGCGGTCGTAGGCCTTGCCGGGACAGAGGACGAAACTCTGGCTGTCGGCGCCCGTGCTTGACGCCGCGAACAGTTCGATATGGTCGATCACGGCGCCGTCGTCGCCGGTGATGCCGTGCGCCTCGAGCGCATCGCGCAGCGCCACCGCGTACGCGGTCAGGGCGTCGACGTTGGCGCGCCGCAGCGCCAGGCCATGGCCGGAAACCAGGAAGAACCAGTTGCCGCCCCACGCCACGTCGCCCGTCACGGCGCCCACGCCGTCCACCTGCACCGTCACCGCGTGCCGCGTGCGGTAGGACGCCACGTTATCGATGGTGACCGCGCCGTCGTCGTGCAGCTCGGCTTCGACCACGCCGACCGGCGTATCGATGCGGTGCCGCCCGGGTCCGATGCGGCCCATGAACGCGAGCGAGACCACCACCCCGATCATGCCGTGGCCGCACATGCCGAGGTAGGAGACATTGTTAAAGAAGATGATGCCGGCGGCGCAGTCGGGCGCGAACGGTTCGCACAGCAGCGCGCCGACCAGTACATCGGAGCCGCGCGGCTCGCAGACGACGGCCGAACGCACATGGTCGAAGTCGCGCCGGAAGCGCTCGCGCCGTTCGGCCAGTGGCCCGCCGCCCAGATCGGGGCCGCCGTCGATGATCAGGCGCGTCGGTTCGCCGCCGGTATGGGAGTCGATGATGGAAATGGTCTTCATGCTTCCAGCATACGCCCGGATAGCGCAATTGTCTTGCATACTCAAGGGCATGGTGCGACGAAATTGGCACAATCGGGCGCTGGTCCCGGCGCCGTGTCAGCCCGGCGCGAGCAGCTTCAATCCCAGAATGCCGGCCACGATCAGGGCGATGCAGGCCAGCCGCATGGCGCCCGCAGGTTCACCCAGCACCAGCATGCCGAAAATGGCAGTGCCGACCGTGCCGATGCCGGTCCAGACGGCGTACGCGGTCCCCAGCGGCAGGTGGCGCAATGCCAGTCCGAGCAAACCGACGCTGCCGGACATCGCGGCCAGCGTCAATACGGAAGGAACGAGACGGGTAAAACCGTGGGTGTATTTCAGCCCGACGGCCCAGCCGACTTCAAGCAACCCGGCGACGAACAGATAGATCCATGCCATGACAGCCTCCTAGATTGGCAAGGTCGTCCATGCCTGGCTCCGTGTGCGGCGGGGTCGTCCCCGCCGGAGAAAAGGTGGCTGAAGTATACCATCGGCCGCGGCAATACGTGCAGGCGGCCGACGCCGCTATTGACCGGTATGCGAATCACACCAGCAAAGCGGCGGCGCGCCGGTATGCGGCCTTGTACGAAGGCTGTTGCGCCGCCAGGATGCCGAGCAGCGCCGCATGCCCTTCCCTGAACGGATCGGGCACGCCCGCGTCTTGCGCAGGGCCGGCCAGCGCCAGCGCCTTGTCGATCAGGGCCAGGTCGGCTTCCAGTTCGGCGAGCGGCAGGCCATCGCGCTCGCGCATGGTCCCCAGGCGCAAGTAGCACGAGCGCAGGGTATGGCGGATCACGTCGTGTTCGGGAAGATAGCACCACAGCGTTTCCGGCTCCAGGCGCGCGATGGCGGCGCGGCAGGCCGCTTCGTTCACGTCCAGCAGGCCAAGTTCAAGCGACACGAAGCGTTTTTTATCGAGCACGTGCGCCCATTTGACGGCGTCGCCGCAGCCTGCCTGCGCCAGCATCCGCTCCGCCTCGTCCACCTGCGCCATGGCGTTGCGATAGTCGCGCCGCTGCACCAGCGTGTCCAGGTCTTCCATCAGGCCGTCGAAGCGGTGGCTGTCGAAATCGACCGGTTCAAGCGGCTCCGCAAAATGCTGCATCTCGTCGTTCGCCCACTGTTCGGGCGTTTGCGGCCACAACGCCGCCAGCGCCATGTCGCCGCGCAGATAATGGCACAGCGCCAGCGCGTGCCGGGCGTGCGCAAGGTCGTCCTCGTCCACCTCCTCATTGGCGTGGGCGTCGAGCACGAACTGGCAATCCTCCATGGCCAGCCCGATCCGGCGCGGCGTGGCGCGCATAGCGCCCTCGGCCCGGTTCAGGTACAGCCAGCCCAGGTCGAACTGCTTGCGGTGCTTGGCGATCAGGGTATCGAACACCTCGTAATAGATCGCACCCGGCACCAGGCGCTGGTCGCCATCGTCCAGCAGCGCGGCGACGCACGCCTTGACGCTGCGCAGCGCGAGCGGCACCAGCGCCAGGTTCTTTGCCGCGTCTTCCTTGATGGCGCGTGTGCAAATCGCCTTGCTGCGCTGCGCGACCGGAATATGCTCGATCTGGTCCGGGTCGATCTGGCTGGCCGTGTCGCTCATGGCCTGGGTCACGAAGCGCTTGGGAATGCAGTAGAAATAGACCGGATGGCGCTTGAAGCATGCCTCGGCCACCGCCTGCGTGAAGCTGGCGTCGGGGATCTCGTACGGCGCGAGATACTCGTCTTCCCTGGCGATCTGCGCCAGCATGAAGGGTTCGGTCCAGAACACGCTCCAGCACTCGGTCACGCACTTGGCGCGCGGATCGCGTTCGATGGCGCCGCAGTCGTGACGCGCGACGATTGCGGGCCAGTCGGCATCCTGGCCGTAGCGTTGTTCGGCATACGCGAACCGCGCGGCATCGACACGGTAGCCGGGTATCGCGTCGAGTGCGCACTTGTACCGGCCGACCGCCAGTTCCAGCAAGGCGCGCGTCTTGTACATGCCCGGCAGCCAGTTGTCGAATCCGTAGTCGTCGCCGTGGGCGATGGCGGCCGCGATCAGGTCGTCGTCGATCAGTTCCGGCGGCACTTCTTCCAGCCGGCGCGCATGGGCAGTCACGCACGCCATGCACAGGGCCTTGTTCACATGCCGCGGCGGCACGCTGGCAATCGACTCGCCGCACTGCACCGCCCTGACACAAACGTCGAAGTCGGCCACCGGGGCCGGTACATGCGCCAGCGCGAAGCCGGACGTGCCGGGACGGGCCAGCAACACCAGCGCCTTGTCGATGAAGCGCGGCGGGATGTTCTCCAGCCAAGCGGGCGACGACGCGATCAGGGTTTCGGCAATCTCGCGCGTAAACGCGCTGTCGGGAAGATGTCTGGCGTAGCCCAGTTTATCCGGCCCGCTCGCGCGTACCACTTCGCGGCACAAGGCGTCGGTGCGGTACTCGTCCGGCACCCTTGCGAGCGAGGCCGATTCGTCGTGCAGCATGTAATTGAGCCAGTACGCCTCGTCCCTGGCGGGCAAGGCGATGGCGCCAGCGTCCATCCGATCCCAGTCGACGCGCTTGTCGGCGCAGTACAGGAAACCGGTGTCGCCATGGGTGTCGTAGGACACGGCGTAGCGTTCATCGTACCGGCAGGCCGCGGCGTGATCGGCGTTTGCCTGTTCGAGTTCATTGCGCTGGTAATGCGCCAGGCCCTTCAGCCAGCGCGCCGATTCGAGGTGCCGGTCGAGTTCCAGCGCCTGCTCAAGGTCGGCCATGGCGGCACCGACCTGGCCCGACATCAGATAGGCTTCGGCGCGGTAGCAAAATGCCTCCCCCGCTTCGCTTTCCCTGTACTCGGATTCCTGATTGTGCTCGATCGACATGCTCGCCAGCTCGATCGCCAGGCCAAGCTGGCGCGTGTGAACCGCGCACAAGGCCGCGTGGTTCAGTGCCGTGTTGACCATGCCGGTCTGCTCCTTTGGGAACAGCGCGGCGGCCTTGCGGTACACGCCCAGCGCCTGTTCCCATGCGCCCTCGCGCAGCAGCGCATACGCCATGCCGAACCAGGCTTCGTAGTAGGCCGCGCGATGGAGGCCGATCTTTTATGCAGCAGGTAGGCGTCCCGATGGTCGTCCGCAGCCATCGCCGCCTGCGCGGCCTGGTGGAATGGGTAGCTGGCGATGTCGTAGCCATCCTTGTATATGGTCCGGCCGCGCTTCAGTGCGGGGACGATGGAATCGCTATGCCATGAGAAATCGTCCGAACCGTCACGCACGACGTAGGCGACGAAGCGCTCGTCGAGGACATGCACCGCATCGTGCCACGAGAACACCGGATTGGGCAGGTCGAGGTTGGCGCAGTAGTCGCCGTCACCCAAAATGAAAATGACCGCGTCGGGGTTGAGCGTGAGCTGGTCGATCCGGTAAAACCAGGCGAACAGGAATTGCGTGTCGAGGCGCAGTGCGGGCGCGCGGCGCATGGCGCAATCGTCTTGCGCCAGCATCCAGGCGGATTTGGCCACGACCCGGCCGCCGACCGCGTTGCTCTGCATGGCGTCGAGCCGGATCGCATCCACATACAGGTCGCCGCTGACAAAGCCCACCTGGCCGAGCGGGTCCCCCCATCCCAGGTCGCCGCCGCCATCGTCGATATGCAGGTCGCCGTCGATGACGATGCGGCTCCAGGCCTGGCCCCCGGCCGCCTCCAGCATCTGCTTGCCGATGCTGACATTGCCGGTAACGAGCAACCACGGCAAATCGCTGTCGTCTCCGGGTGCGTCATCCGCATCGTCCTCGCTGGCACCGGGAAAGCGTTCGCGAAAACCGGCGTGCGAGAAAAGCGTGTAGCCGTCCCACGTCGTCAAGGGAATGATGTTCTTTGTCATGGAAGCCTGAAAAGTGGACAGCGAGAGAGCAAGATATGCGAAGAACATTATTATAACGTTAACAACCCTTTCTTCCCACTGCCGCCCGGCCCGGCCATTCGCCACGCAGCTTGCACGCGGTTACACTGTCTATCCCACTATCCATAACAAGGAGCCATCAATGGCCATCGCCGCAAAAGTGTTGATCGGTTTGATTTTGCTGTTGCACGTGTACTTCGTCCTGCTCGAAACGGTTCTCTTCAAGACGCGCGGGCGCCGCGTGTTCGGCCTGACCGCTGAAAAAGCCGAGATCATGGCGCCCGCCATGTCCAACCAGGGCTGCTACAACGGCTTCCTGGTAGGGGCGCTGGCGGTCGGCCTGCTCCATCCCGATGCCGGGATCGCGCATGCCTTCGTGGTGTACGGACTGGCCTGCATCATGGTGGCCGGCATTTGGGGCGCGCTGACGGTCAAGAAGACCATCCTGTTCTTCCAGACCGTGCCCGCCGCGCTCGCGCTGGCCCTGGTCTATCTGTCGCACTGAGCCCCGCAGTCCCTCGTTCAAGTCCCTGCCAAGCAGGAATTTTTTATATATCGTAATATGACGATATTAGATTCGGAAAAACCCGATATGCAAATCGACGCCATTCACAAGGCATTGGCCAACCCGATGCGCCGCCAGATTCTTGGCTGGCTCAAGGAACCGCATGTGCACTTCGCACATCAGGTACACAACCTCGACGTCGGGGTGTGCGCCGGCCTGATCGACGCGCGGACGGGGCTTGCGCAATCGACCGTATCGGCCCATCTGGCAGCGCTGCAGCGCGCCGGGCTGATTACCTCGCGCAAGGTAGGCCAGTGGATCTATTACAAGCGTAACGAGGAAGCCATCAAGGCTTTCCTCGACCATATGAACGAGGGACTTTAGGAGTTAAGCATGACGACATTATTCGACCCGATCACCATTGGCGATCTCACGCTGCAAAACCGCATCATCATGGCACCGCTGACGCGCGCCCGGGCCATTGGCGGCGGCCGCGTGCCGAACGCGCTCATGGCCGAGTATTACGTGCAGCGCGCCTCGGCCGGCCTGATCCTGAGCGAGGCGACCTCGGTCAGCGCGCAGGGCGTGGGCTATGCCGACACGCCGGGCATCTGGTCCGACGAGCAGGTCGAAGGCTGGAAGCTGGTGACCGACGCCGTGCACAAGGCCGGCGGCAAGATCATGCTGCAACTGTGGCACGTGGGCCGCATTTCCGACCCTGAGCTGCTCGACGGCGACGCGCCGGTGGCGCCGAGCGCCATCGCGGCCAAGGGCCATGTCAGCCTGCTGCGCCCCTTGCGCGACTACCCGGTGCCGCGCGCGCTCGAGCTGGAAGAAATCCCGGGCATCGTGGCCGCTTACCGCAAAGGCGCCGAGAATGCCAAACTGGCCGGTTTCGACGGCGTGGAAGTGCACGGGGCCAACGGCTATCTGCTCGACCAGTTCCTGCAAGACAGCACCAACCAGCGCACCGACATCTACGGCGGCTCAATCGAAAACCGCGCCCGCCTGATGCTCGAAGTGACCGACGCCTGCATCGAGGTCTGGGGCGCGGGTAAAGTGGGCATGCACCTGGCGCCACGGCGCGACGCGCACGACATGGGCGACTCCGATCCGAAGGCGACCTTCGGCTACGTGGCGCGCGAGCTGGGTAAACGCGGCATCGCGTTCATCTGCGCGCGCGAAGGCCTGGGCGAGGACCGTCTCGGCCCTTACCTGAAGCAGGAATTCGGCGGCGTGTACATCGCCAACGAAAAGCTGACCAAGGACAGCGCCGGACAGCTGGTGGCCGCGGGCGAAGCCGATGCCGTCGCCTTCGGCCAGTGGTTCATTGCCAACCCCGACCTGCCGCGCCGCCTGCAGCTCGACGCGCCGCTGAACCCGGTCCGCTCCGACAAGTTCTACGCCTCGAACGAGGAAGGCTACACCGACTACCCTGCCCTGCAGGCGTAATTACTCGGCCACGGCTTCCACCTGGATGCGCAGGTCGACATCCATCTTGAAGCCGTAATCCTTGCCGGCGGTCAGGCCGAATTCATCGCGCTTGAAGCTGCCGTAGGCATCGGCACCGCACATCTCGCGTTTGAGCATGGGGTGCTGGATGCATTTGAAGCTCTTGATCTGCAGATTGACCGGCCTGGTCACGCCGTGCAAGGTCAATTCGCCCTGCAGCTGGGACGGCGCGCCATCCTTGAAGCCGGTCAGCTTGCCTTTGTAGCGCGCCGCGCCGAACTTCGCCACATCGAACAGATCCGGGCCGGCTGCCCATTTATTCAGTGCCTCCTGGCCGAAGTCGATGCTGGCCGGGTCGATGCTGATATCGACCAGGCCGTAGCCGGCCGCCTTGTCCAGGGTGACCTTGCCCGAGTTGCTGTTGAATTTCCCGCGCCAGACGGACACGCCCATGTGGTCGGCCTCGAAGCTGGGGAACGTGTGGTCCGGATCGATCTTGTAAGTGACCGGCGCTGCCAGCGCGGCGCCGGTGACGCCGGCCAGCAGGAAAAAGAGAAGGTGTTTTTTCATGGTGAGTAACGGTTGATGCACGTTGCGGGAGATCCCGGAAACTTTCCTAACCGAAGTCTGACCGCGGTTAGGAAACGTTAGCTAAGCCTGCGCTGCGTTGACAAGCGTCGCCAGGTATTTTTCGTATTCGTCGTACATGCCGCCGAAGCCCTGCTGCATGGAGGCATGGCCGGACTTGAAGGTCTCGATTTCGATGGCGCTGGCGTTGACCGGCGTCGAGTGCAAACTGAGCGTGGTTTTGCCGTCGGCCTCGGTCAAGGTCGTGGTGTTGAGCACTTCCAGCGGCCACGTCGGACTCATCGCGTAATGGATGCGCTGGCCCTGCGCATCGGCAAAGCCGTTGACGAACATGAGGCGCTCGGGCGGCGTGATCTCGCGGTAATCGAATTTTCCGTACATTTCCACGCCCGGTGCGAAGCGCATGCAGTAATGGAATACGCCGCCCGGCTGCGGCTCGTGGCGGATCACCTCGATCGTGCAACCCTGCGGCCCCCACCATTTCTGCAGGTGTTCGGTGTCGATCATGGTCTTGAACACGAGTTCGCGCGGCGCGTTGAAGACGCGCGTCAGTACGAAATCGCCGCTGGAATCAGGGTTGGTCATCGTGGTGCTCCTTTGTTTGCAGGTTGGTGAGATAGTCGTCGAGCCGGTCGAGGCTGCCCTCCCAGAACTGGCGGTAATGCGCCATCCAGTCGGCTGCCTCGCGCAGCGGTTGCGCCTCGAGTTTGCAGGGTCGCCATTGTGCCTGCCGTCCGCGGGTGATCAAACCGGCACGCTCGAGTACCTTGAGGTGCTTGGTCACGGCCGGCAAACTCATCTGGAACGGAGCGGCCAGCGCGGTCACCGAGGCTTCCCCATCCGCCAGCCGGGCCAGGATGGCGCGCCGGGTCGGATCGGCCAGGGCCGCGAACGTAGTGCTGAGATGGTCTTGCCCCATACTAAACCCGGTGGTTAATTAACCTGATGGTAAATTATCAGCTATTGAGGCGACCGTCAAGCCCCGCCCGTGAGGGCCGTCGTCGGCAGGCGGAGCGCCGTCGAAATTTTTTACTCCGGTAACTTTGACATTCCTGAAATCGTTGCTATAATCCTGTCTTTCGCGGCTGTAGCTCAGTTGGATAGAGTACTTGGCTACGAACCAAGGGGTCGTGGGTTCAATTCCTGCCAGCCGCACCATTATTCGTAAGATTGAAGGCCTGAAGAGAAATCTTCAGGCCTTTTTTCTTTTCACACAACATTTTGTTGTAGTGTCACATTCTCTTACACTTTAGCCTCCAAGCGGATTCCGGCGTTTTACAAGAAGAAGCGCCCTCTTCCAAGGAATTAAACGCGTGTTAGTGTAGGTATTTACCTACAGATAATACGTTGGCTTGGTAATCTTTGTAAATATGCATTAGAATCGGACGCGCTCCCCTATGAAAATGTAAAAATGGACTTATAGGGGAGCAATTAATTTGCCGGTGCAAGAATGCAGCGGCGTTGCGCGCACGTCGCGTCGTATCGCCGATTTTGAACGCGCCTTTGCTAGCATTAAGCTCCCCGATTCTTGATAACCAGGCCGTCTTGCACGGCTGATTTTTTCTTACGAGGTAACACCTATGAAACATATGAAATCCCTGATTGCTGCGGCTGTTCTGGCAACCGCATCACTCGGTTCGACGGCGGCCTTCGCTGCTGACATTTCCAACAACCCGCAAGCTCTGGCTGTGCTGGACAACACTGCCAACTTCGGCAGCTCGTTCCTGCTGAACAACCAGAACAACACCTTTGCCGACAAGTTCCGTTTCTCGATCACCCGCGTCGAGCACGACTTCGACGCCATCGTGTCGTCGATCACCCGTAACGCTTCGACCGGCCTGGATATCACCGGCCTGAGCCTGTTCAGCAACAACGGCACCCTGATCACCACCGGCACCATGGAAAGCACTGGTCCTGTGGATATCTGGAGCCTGCGCGCGGACAGCCTGGGCCTGGGTAACTACTACCTGCAGGTCAGCGGCAAGATGGTTTCGGGCACCGGCGGCAGCTTCGGCGGCACCGTGATGCTGGCACCAGTACCAGAACCAGAAACCTACGGCATGATGCTGGCAGGCCTGGGCGTGGTCGGTTTCCTGGCCCGTCGTCGTAAAGCAGCCAAGCAAGCCTAAGTTTTTGCTTGCGGCATAAAAAAACGGAAGCCTCGGCTTCCGTTTTTTTTCGGCCGAACAAGGGGCCCTACCCGCGCACTTTCTTGATCACGCTGCGGTTGCTCAGAATTTCCTCGATCTGCTCGAAGCGCACCGGCTTGACCATGTGATGGTCGAACCCGGCCTCGAAGGCCAGCTGGCGATCCTTTTCCTGGCCCCAGCCGGTCACCGCGATCAGCAAGGTCATCTGCCCGCACGACAGGCGCCGGATACCGCGCGCCAGGTCATAGCCCGACATTTGCGGCAGGCCGATATCGAGAAACGCATAATCGGGGCAAAAGCGCGCCGCCGCCGTCAGCGCATCCGGCCCGTTGTGGGTGATCACCACGCTGTGCCCCATGGCCGAGAGCAAGGCGCCGATGCTGTTGACGAAGTCGACGTTGTCGTCGGCCAGCAGGATCCGGTAGGTTTCCGAGGTCATGAAGGCGGCCGGGCTGGTCTTGGTCGGCATTTCCGGCTCGACCACGATCGGCAGGCGCACCACGAATTCGCTGCCGCGGTTGATGCCGGCGCTGTGCGCTTCGATGCTGCCGCCATGCAGTTCGACCAGGCGGCGTGCCAGCGACAGGCCCACGCCCAGCCCCGCGTTGGTGCGCTCCAGGGTCGAGTCGACCTGCACGAACATTTCGAACACGTGATTGAGCATGTCGGGCGCGATGCCGATGCCGTTGTCGGCCACCTGGATCACCAGGTCGCGCTCTTCCACCCGCGCCGTCAGGCTGACCCGGCCGCCGCGGTTGGTGTACTTGGCCGCATTATTGAGCAGGTTCGACAAAATCTGCGCCAGCCGCGTGGCGTCGCCATGCAGGAACACCGGCCGGTCGGGCAGGTCGATGGCCAGCTCGTGGCCGTGCAGCTCGATGTAGGAACGCACCACTTCGAGCGCATCGTTGACCACCGCCTTGAGTTCGACCCGCCCCATCTTGATGGCGAACTTGCCGGTATTGATGCGCGACACGTCCAGCAAATCGTCGACCAGCCGGACCATCTGGCGCAGCTGGCGTTCCATGATATCGGTGGCGCGCTGGGTGGCCTGGGCGTCGCCGCTGCGGATGCGCAAGATGTCGAGTCCGGTGCGGATCGGCGCCAGCGGATTGCGCAGTTCGTGCGCCAGGGTCGCCAGGAACTCATCCTTGCGGCGGTCGGCCACCAGCAGCGCGTCCTCGGCCCGGTGGCGCACCTGCATTTCGTGCTCCAGGGTCAGGTTGGCTTCCTGCAGGGCGTGCGAGCGGCGTCCGATTTCGGCCAGCATGTCGTTAAAGGCCGCCACCAGCACCCCGATTTCACCCGGGTTATTGCCCGGCACGCGCAGGCTGAAGTCGCGCCGCTGCATCACTTCGCGCGCCACGTTGGTCACCGCCAGCAGCGGACGCGTGATGCCCTGCTGCAGGCGCGACGCCACCAGGGCCGCGATCACCAGCGAAATGAGCAGCACGATGCCGAGGATCGCCGCGTAATTGAGCATGCGCTCGACCAGGCCGAAACGCGCGCGCAGGTACACCGTGCCCAGCACTTCGCCATTGTCGACAATGTTGTGGTACACCACCAGCTCGCCACGGTCGATGGTGTAGCCGGGCCGGCCCGGCTTGACCGGATACGCCGGCTCCAGCGAGCCCTGGGTGTAGGAGGCAAAACGCACGCCGCTGCCGGTGTAGACCGCACCCGACAGGATCTGCGGGCGCACCCTGAGCACGGCCAGGTTTTGCTGCGCGCTCCTGGCATCGTTGAACGAGAGCGCCGGCGCGCTGACGCTGGCGATGATGTCGGCCTGGGTCATCAGGTCGTCGACCCAGTATTGCTGGAACGTCCGCAGGTCGTACAGCAGCATGGCGATCGAGGCCGAGAGCAGCGCCACGAACGTGGTCGAGACCGCCATGAGGATGAGTTTGCTACGGACGGAGCCGCTATCGTGTTGCATCACGGTGCTCCCTTGTGAACGTGATTGGCCACTGTCAGCAGGCGCGAACTGAGCTTGACGCTGTTCCGGTCGGCCGCTTCGAGCGAGACGTCGAAGCGCACGCGCTCTTCGACGATCCTGAAATTGATAACACTGCCTTGCTGCAGCCCCTGCTGCGATTCGGTCACCACCAGGGTCGGCGCGGCGCCGATCGCGCGCAGCGCATTGCGCAGGCGCACAGGATCGTCGCCGCCGACGAACAGCAGATGCACCCCGGCCGGCGCATCCTGCTCGCGCAAGGTGCGCACCGCTACCGGCCGCCCCTGCACCACGCGACCGGCCACGATGCGGGCCAGGTCGGCCGCCAGGTCGTCGGCCCCGGTCACGCCGATCACCAGCGGCGCGGCGCCATCGGCGAAAGCCGCGGCCGGAAACTCCGCGTAGCCCAGGAACTTGTACAGGAAAGCGGCCTTGATGCTGCGTTCGAGTGACGCGGCGCCGCCCGCCGGCAGGGCCGCCTGTGCTCCGGACAGGCCCGGCACGGCAAGCACGGCAAGCAGGAAGCCGGCGGCCATGCCGCGCAACAGTGCGCGGCGCGGCGGAGGAGGTGCGCGGCCGGGCATGAGAGGTGCCGCGCTCAAAACCGTGCGCTCAGCTGGAGCGACACGGCGCGCTCGATCGGGCGGCGCGTGGCGGGTGGCCCGAATTCGGCGTGCGAGCGATGCAGCAGGTTGTGGCCGGCCAGCGCCACCTCCACGTTCCGATGCGGCTGCCAGGCCATTCTCAGGTCGAGCTCGTAATAGGCCGGCACCAGCGGCTGCGGCAGCTGGCCGACCCGGCGCAGGGCCAGCTCGGCCTGCCACTGATCGGACAGCTCGTGCGACGATCGCAGCGACCAGTAGCTGGCCGGATCGTTGGTGCCGATGCCGGTCGCGGCAGAGACGTCGCGGCTGCCCGGCACGAGGCCGGCGTCGATATCCTGCAGCACCATGCCGGCCACCAGGCGCCAGCGCGGCGCGGCCTGCCAGCGGCTCCAGAACTCCAGCCCGCGCGTGTTCGCTTCGCCCATGTTGGCGAATTGGGCGCCCGGTACAGGGACGCCCGGTGCAGGGACGCCCGGCATAGGGGCGCCCGGCGTAGGGGCGCCCGGCGTAGGGGCGCCCGGCGTAGGGGCGCCCGGCGTAGGGGCGCGCGGCTCCAGGGTGCGCAAGCGGTCGTAATCGCTGACGAACACGGTCAGCGAATACGAGACGCTGGGCAGCGGCTGGGCGCGAAAACCGGCTTCCACCACGCGCACCGTTTCGGCGACAAAGTCCGGGCCGCCCTCGATGCTGTAGCCGCCGCGCGCGCTGCGCAGGTACAGGTCGCGGTCGAAGCGGGCCGGCGCGCGCACGCTGCGCGAGGCGGCCGCCCACAGCACGCTGGTCGGACTGGCGTTCCAGACCATGCGCATGCTGGGCAGCTTTTCCATGCCGGTGTAGGTGTTGTGTTCCAGTTTGACTCCGATACTCATCCGCAAAGTACTGCTCAGTTGTATCTTATCTTGCGCGAACACATTCGCCCAGCGCAGATTCTTGTCCGCTGGAAAAAAAGCCAGCAAGTTGCCGCCGCTGACCCGGTCCCAGGCGTGGCGGTAGCCGCCGCCCCAGACCAGGCTGTGCGACGCCCCCACACGCATGCCGTGCTGCATGTCGAGGTCGACCATGTCGAGCCGCTGCGACCCGGTGCCGGACTGGACCCGTTCGGTATGGTCGAGCGAGGCCTGGATGCGCCAGTCGCTGCCGTCGGTCAGGATGCCGCTGGCCCGTCCCAGCAGGTTGGCGCCGGTCGCGCGCGTTTCGCCGCCGCCGCGCCGGTGCAAGCTGCTGCGGTACGCATCGGCGCTGACGCTGGCGGCGCCCAGGCCGCTTTTCCAGTCGCTGCGAAAGCCGGCCTGGCGCCGCTCCAGGCCGCCGCCCGGCGCGTCCGCGAAGTCGTCGATATCGGCGGCCTTGGCGTACACGCGATACAGGCCGCCGCCGTCGAGCTTGCCGCCCTGGCGCGCGGTCACGCCGCGCTCGCGCCGGCCGGCATCGAGCGACAGCAGCGCGCCCTGGCTGTTGGCGGCGTTGCGGGTGATGATGTTGATAACGCCATTGACCGCGTTGGCGCCCCAGATGGTCGCGCCCGGCCCGCTGATGACTTCGATACGTTCGATGTCTTCCATCACCACGTCCTGGGTGTCCCAGAACACGCCCGAAAACAGCGGCGAATACACGCTGCGCCCGTCGATCATCACCAGCAGCTTGTTTTCGATGGTGGAGGCAAAGCCGCGCGCGGCGATCGCGTAGGTGCCGCCATCGCTGCGCGCCACCTGCAGATTGGGCGCCAGGCGCAGCGCTTCGGGCAGGCTGCGCGCGCCGGCGCGGGCGATGTCGGCGCCGGCGATCACGTACAGCGACACCGGCGCATCGGCCAGGCGGGCCGGTTGGCGCGACACCGAGCTGACCACGATATCGGAAAGCTGTTCCAGCGAAAAATCGAGCAGGGACGTCTGATCCACATTTGCACGCGCGCCGGCGCCATGCAACAGGCCCGCGCATGCGATGAATTGGATCAGAAATAGCTGTTTACGCATGCTTGCTATCGTAGAACATTTTCTGTCATGAACAAAGCAGCGCACGTTAACAGCTATTTGCAACCGTTGGTTTATTGTTGGTGGTTGCAGTTTGCCTACAACAAGTTGCGCCAGCGCGACGCAAAGCGCATGCTAGACGCCGAATTCGGCCGCGGCCTTGGCGGCCCACAAGGCTTCCTGATAGCTCGGGTAGGGAATGTCGTAACTGTCGATCCCCCCATCCTCGCCGATGAAACTGGTCCACCAGCCGTCGGCCGCCGCCGCGATGGCGATATCGCCCGGCTTGCAGTGTTCGCCGATGGCTTCATCCTGTTCGAGCACGACGATATTGACCTTCCTGTGCTTGACAATACTTGCCATGAATCACTCCTTGTTTATTATGAGCTATAAATAGAATAGATAACTGACATCACAAACATCAATTAGATTTATTTTCTGCGGTGCAGCATACTGCATCTGTCTCCTCTATTCTCCTCCAAGAAAATAGATTCAGCCCGCTCTCCGAGCGGGCTTTTTTTTGCCTGGAGGCTCGAACCGATCAACCATTCCTGCCCTTCTCAACAGCGCCCAAGGACCACCACAGCCAGCCACCAGGCCCGCGCGATTGGTCGATTGGTGACGCCGGGCGCGACGTGATCGACGCGCTCTCGCCAAGGTAGCCCTGCAAAAAGGCCGATGCTCGCCTGTTTGGTGTACGATTCGCTCATGTTTTCGTTTCCACAACTTCGCATCGTCAATTTTTCATGAAACAGGCTTCTCATGCACGAAACTGGTAACGCCGCCGGAGTGGCCAGCGCCGACTGGAGCACCACCGACCTGGGCGATCCGCTCGCCTGGCCCGGTACCCTGCGCCTGTGCGTCGACATCGTCCTCAACACCCCGCTGCCGATGCTGCTGCTGTGGGGTCCGCGCCGCATCGTGGTATTCAATAACGCCTACGCCGACCTGGCCGGTCCGCGCCACCCGCGCGCTCCGGGCGGCCGGGTTCCCGCGGTCTGGCCCGCCCCGCTCGCGGCCAGCGCGGCGGCGCTCGAACGCGCGCTCGGCGGCGACGTGGTCCGGCTCGAGCGCCAGCGCCTGAGCTTTTTGCGCAACAGCGCCATGGAAAGCGCCGACTACGACCTGTTCTACACCCCCGTGCGCGATGGCGCCGCGGTCGGCGGCGTGCTGTGCGCGGTGGCGCCGAGCGCGCCCCCGGCCAGCGTGGCGCCACCGGCCGACGGCTTGCGCATCCTGGTGGTCGAAGACAATCTGGACTCGCAATACCTGGTGGTCGAGATGCTGCGCGCCTTCGGCCACGAAGCCGAAGGCGTGGGCGACGCCGAAAACGCGCTGGCGATGATGGCGCAGAACAGCTACAACGTGCTGTTCTCCGACGTCAGCCTGCCCGGCATGTCCGGGGTCGACATGGCGCGCGAAGCGCTGCGCCTGCAAGGCGGCCTGAACGTCATCTTCGCGTCCGGTTACGGCGATGCCCTGCTGCGCCACGTGGAGTTCGCCCACCAGTCGCTGCAAAAACCCTATGAACTTGAACAGCTGCAAGCGGCACTCGCCACAGTTTCCAAGCAGCTCGGTAGCGGAGTATGATCGGTTCAAGTGTGTGGTTCGATGCGGCGCCGGTCGGCTAGAATCGTCGTCGCGCCGCCCGCCGCAGTAGTGCGCAGGAGACGTCGCGGGGCTGTCCCCGCCCATTCCTTCACGATTGCCCAAATCCAGATGATGATTCCCACCGAGCCAATCGGCAGCATTCCGCGCCCGCCCGCCCTGATCGATGCGGTCGAAAATGGCAATCTGAGCGAGAGCGAGCTCGACGCGCTGTACGAGGACGCCGTGCGCGATACCGTCGCCCGCATGGAAGCGACCGGCTCGACCGTCATCAGCGATGGCGAGCAGCGCAAGTACCATAACTTCCTGACCTACTGCGTGCACGGCTCGCACAATACCGCGCCGGACGGTTTCCAGATTCCGTTCGCGGACGGCCACATGCGCCGCATGCCGCGCCTGATGCGCGCTCCGTTCCACTACGAACGCTACGCCGACAGCTACCTGGCCGTGGCGCAGCGCTATGCCACGGTGGCGGTCAAGCAGGCCGTCATTTCGCCCTCGGCCCTGTCGCTCATGTACCCGCCCGAAGGCTTGCCCGGCTACTCGCGCGACCAGTTCATCGACGACCTGCTGGGCGAGCACGAAACTGAACTCCGGCGCTGCCTGGCGCTGGGCGCGTACAAGGTGCAGGTCGACTTCACCGAAGGCCGGCTGGCCGTCAAGCTCGACCCCAGCGGCGAGCTGCTGTCGAGCTTCATCGACCTGAACAATCTGGCCCTGAACCGCTTTTCCAGCGCCGAACGCGCGCTGATCGGCGTGCATACCTGCCCCGGCGCCGACCGCGATTCGACCCACAGCCTCGATGTCGACTATGCCGAGCTTCTGCCCAGCCTGTTTGAACTGCAGGTCGGCAATTTCTATATCGCCCTCGCGAGCGAACCGGACCCGGCCCGCGTACTGAAGATCATCGCCAAGCATCTCAAGCCCGCACAGCGCGTGTTCGTCGGCGTGATCGACCCCATCGATCCGCTCATCGAAACGCCGGAACTGGTGCGCGACCGGATCTTGCATGCGGCCCAGTTCATCGCCCCAGCCCAGCTCGGCAGCACCGACGACTGCGGCTTTTCGCCGTTCTGCGACGACCGCTCGACCAGCCGCGACACCGCCTTTGCCAAGATCGCCGCGCGCGTGGCCGGCACCGCGCTGGCCAGCGCCATTCTGCGGGAGCGTGCGTGAGCGAAGAACACGACGAAACAGAACTGATGCGCGCGGTGGCCCTGCGCAACGCCAACAGCGTGCTGGCGGCGCGCCAGCGCGCCCAGCAGGAGCTGATGGAAACCAAGGATGCCTTGCGCCACGCCAACACGCGCATGGAAAACATGCTTGAAAGCCTGACCGATGGCTTTTGCGCCGTCGACCGCGGCTGGCGCATCACCTACATCAACGCGCGCGCGCTGCAACTGCTGTCGGCGCGCGGCAAAACCCGCGAAGCCTTGCTCGGCCGCGTCATTTGGGATGAATTTCCCGAACTGCGCACCAGTGCCATGGAAGAACAGTTCCGGGGCGCCATGGATTCGCAGCAAACGACCAGTTTCGAATTCTTTTATCCCAGCCTGGGCAGCTGGTTCGACCTGCGCGCCTACCCGTCCGACGGCGGCCTGACCGTCTACTTCCAGGACATCAGCAAGCGCAAGGCCGATGAACAAGCCCTGCTCGACGGCAGCAGCCGCCTCCAGGTGGCGCTTTCGGCCGGGCGCCTGGGCGACTGGCGCTGGGACGCCGGCGCCGACCGCGTGACCCTGGGGGCGCGCGCGGCCGAAATTTTCGGCCTGCCGGCGGAGACCCCGCTGCCCTGGGGCAGCCTGCGCGAGCGCCTGCACGACGGCGACAAGGACATGGCGCGCACCGAATTCCTGCAGGCGTTCGCCCAGCACACCGACCTGAACATCGAGTGCCGGGTCGACCGGCCCGATGGCGACCAGTGCTGGATCGGCGTGGTCGGCCGCGCCGATTACGACCGCGACGGCGCCGTGCTCGGCATGACCGGCGTGGTGCAGGACATCAGCACCCGCAAAAGCGCCGAAGACACCCTGCGCGAGAGCGAGGAAGTGCTGCGCGCGCTGGCCAATTCGATTCCCCAGCTGGCCTGGATGGCCCAGGCCGACGGCGCCATCGTCTGGTTCAACAAGCGCTGGTACGAGTACACCGGCACCACGCCCGACCAGATGGTCGGCTGGGGCTGGCAATCGACGCACGACCCGGACGTCTTGCCGCAAATGCTGGTGCGCTGGCATGAATCGATCCGCACCGGCAACCCGTTCGAAATGGAATTTCCGATCCGCGGCGCCGACGGCCAATACCGCTGGTTCCTCACCCGCGTGAACGCCGTGCGCGACCGGCTCGGCCACGTGGTGCGATGGTTCGGCACCAATACCGACGTCGACCAGGTCAAGCGCGTGCAGCAAGCCCTGCGCGACGAATCGAACGTGCTCGAACTGCTCAACAGCACCGGCAGCGCCCTCGCTTCCCAGCGCGACCTGCGCTCGCTGCTGCAAACCGTGACCGACGCCGCCACCGGCATCAGCGGCGCCCGCTTCGGCGCCTTCTTTTACCATGGCAAGGACGGCGACGGCGACCTGTTCACCCTGCACACCGTGGCCGGGGTCGCCCCGCCCGAGTTCGAGACCGATGGCGAGCTGCGCACCAGTGCGCTGTTCGGGCCGAATTTGCGCAGCGTCAGCGTGCTGCGCTCGGACGACATCGGCGCCGACCCGCGCTACGCGCCGCTGCACGCGCACGGCGCCGCGCCCGATGACCAGATCGGCGTGCGCAGCTACCTGGCGGTGCCGGTCATCGCGCGCTCGGGCGAAGTGCTGGGCAGCCTGTTCTTCAGCCACCCGGAAACGGGCATCTTCAGCGAACGCACCGAGCGCATCGTGGGCGGCATAGCGGCCCAGGCCGCCGTGGCGATCGACAACACGCGCCTGTACGAAGCGGCCCAGCACGCGGCCGAAGAGCGCAAGGTGCTGCTGGAAAGCGAACGCTCGGCGCGCGCCGAAGCCGAACGTACCAGCCAGATGAAGGATGAATTCCTGGCCACCTTGTCGCACGAATTGCGCACGCCGCTCTCGGCCATCCTGGGCTGGGCCCAGGTGCTGCGCCGCGGCAGCCGCGACCAGGCCGACCTGCAGCGCGGCCTGCAAACCATCGAGCGCAATGCGCGCGCCCAGGCCCAGCTGATCGAAGACTTGCTCGACATGAGCCGCATCACGTCCGGCAAGGTGCTGCTCGACATGCAGACCGTCGCGCCGGCCGGCTTCATCGACGCCGCCATCGAGACGGTGCGTCCGGCCGCCGACGCCAAGAACATCCGCATCGAGAAATTCTACGCTCCGGGCGTGGGCATGATCGCCGGCGACCCGGCCCGCTTGCAGCAGGTGATCTGGAACCTGCTGTCGAACGCCATCAAGTTCACCGCGCGCGACGGCATGGTCTGCATTGCCCTGCGCAACGTCGACGGCCATGTCGAGATCGCCGTCAACGATACCGGGGTCGGCATCAAGCCCGAATTCATGGCCCACGTGTTCGAACGCTTCCGCCAGGGTGACGCCTCCACCACGCGCAAGCACGGCGGACTGGGGCTGGGACTGTCGATCGTCAAGCACCTGATCGAGCAGCACGGCGGCACGGTGCGCGCCGACAGCCCTGGCGAAGGCCATGGCGCCACGTTCACGATCGAGCTGCCGGCGGCCAACCGCCAGAGCCAGGCTTCGCGCGCCGGCCGCCCCCCTTCCCTGCAGATGGCACCGCTGACCCCCGAGATCCTGCTGCGCGACCTGTCGCACCTGAACGTGCTGGTGGTGGACGACGAACCGGACGCGCGCGACCTGATCCGGCGTATATTGTCCGATTGCAACGCCACCGTGCGTACGGCGGCCAGCGCGGCCGATGCCCTGGCCGAGTTCAGGACTGCGCCGCCGGACGTGCTGGTGAGCGACCTGGGCATGCCGGACGTGGACGGTTTCGAGCTGCTGGCGCAGGTGCGCGCGCTCGGCCATGCGGGCGGCGGCGACGTGCCGGCGGTGGCGCTGACAGCCTTTGCGCGCTCCGAAGACCGCCTGCGCGCGCTGGAAGCGGGATTCATGGCGCATATCGCCAAACCGGTCGAGCCTAGCGAGCTGATCGCTACCGTGGCATCGATGGGGGAGAGCCGGCCGCGCTGACATACAATGGGATTCCTACCGCCGCACGCGGCGCTGTCCTACAAGAAATGTTCGATACACTGTTACACTAGCAACACATTAAAATCGCGCGTGCGCTCTTTGCCGCACGCCCCTCCGCCTTGACCGAGACAACGCATGCCAAGCCGAGAAGACATACTGAACGCAAAAATCCTCGTCGTCGATGATTCGTCAGACAATATCGAACTGATGGAAGAGATATTGCGCGAAGAAGGCTACAACTGCGTCAGCTCGACCATGCTCCCGGAACAAGTCTGCCCGCTGCACCGCCAGCACTGCTACGACCTGATCCTGCTCGACCTGCAAATGCCCGGCATGAACGGCTTCCAGGTCATGAAGGGCCTGAAGGAAATTGAACAGGGTGGCTATCTGCCGGTGCTGGCGCTCACGGCCCAGCCGAGTTTCAAGATCGCCGCGCTCGAAGCCGGCGCGCGCGACTTCATCAGCAAACCGTTCGACCTGCTCGAAGTACACAAGCGCATCCATAACATGCTGGAAGTGCGCCTGCTGTACAAGGAGCTGGCGCAGTACAGCCGCGCCCAGCAAGAGCTGGCGCTGCACGATCCGCTGACCGGGCTGCCGAACCGGCGCCTGCTGGAAGACCGCATCGAAACCACGTTGCAGCACGCCAACCGGAATCACCACAAGGCCGCGATCATGTATCTCGACCTCGATGGCTTCAAGGCGATCAACGATACCTATGGCCATTCCTACGGCGACGAGGTGCTCAAGATTGTGGCGCAGCGCCTGGTGGCGTCCTCGCGCAAGGAAGATACCGTGGCGCGCCTGGGTGGCGACGAATTCATGGTGGTGCTGGGAGAAGTGTCGGGCCTGGCCGATGCGCACGGGCCGGCGGCCAAGCTGGTCGAGGCCGTGTCCGAACCGTTTTTCATCAACGACCTGACCTTGCGCCTGTCGACCAGTATCGGCATCAGCATCTATCTGGACGATGCCGAGACGGTGGAAGCGCTGATCAGCATTGCCGATTACGCGCTGTACGAGGCCAAGCGCGGCGGCAAAAACCGCTTCTGCGCAACCTCGGCCACACCGGCCGCACCGCTGGCGCAGGATGCGCTGGTCGTGGCGCCGCGGCGTTAACCGCGCTTACTTCTCTCCAGTAAACGAAAAACCGTCGTTCCCGCGCCAGCGGGAACGACGGTTATGCCTATACGGGTATGCCCCTGTTTACTTGGCGCCCTTGCCCGCCTGCTTGGTACTGGCCTCGATCGACTTCGCATGCTGGTGATCGGTGCTGGCGTTGACCATATCAGGTGGCACTTCAATGCGCGTGATGCCCGCATCGACCGAGATCGGATCGCTGGCCGGGAACGTCATCTCGACTGCATCGTCGAGCAAGGTTTCCTTGGCCGTCTGTTCATCGGTATCGCACTCTTCGTCGGCCAGCACGTTGATCGCGCTGGCCCACTTGACGAACTTGAGGTTCGCCAGATCGCCGATGGTGGTGATATTAAAGGCTTCGTGCAGTGCCTTGGCGTCCTTGGTGCTCAGGCCACGCATGGCCGAAAGCGGCGCGTTGCGCAGGTCACGGAAGCATTTGCCGGTAAATTCGGCGTCGACGATGGTGTTGATATTCATGGCTTACCCTTTCAATGTGCCACGCCACGATGGTGGCGATGAACCGTGTCGTATGGCCGTGCCGTACGGCCTTGCCATTCGGCAGCGGTTGTCCTGATGTCACTATCGCATACGCCCCCCCACAAGTATGTGCGTTAGCGTACCTTGTATTCTGAATGCCACCTATCCACTTGCTTTTTGACATTGGATTACCCGATTGATATGATGAACGCCGCCCCCTCAAGACAGCCGCGTTCGCTATTACCAGGGGCAAATTTCCGGTTCTGCTATCCTGTCGGCAGTAATGCTCCAGACGTGCTTCAACCACCACCGCAGCGCAGGAATGACGTGACAACAATAGAAAAACCGAAGATTCTCGTCGTTAACGATGACCCGGCCAGCCTGCTTGCATTGACCAGTCTGCTGGACCAGTGGGCCGACGAATCGGGCTATTCCGTCCTGTCGGCCCGCTCGGGCCAGGAAGCCTTGCGCCAGGTCCTCCTGCATGACTTCGCCGTGATCCTTCTCGACGTCAACATGCCCGGCATGGATGGCTTTGAAACGGCCGAAGCCATCCATCAGCGCGCGCGCTCGGCCGACATTCCGATCATCTTCGTCACCGCCTTCCTGGCCGACGAAATCGACCGCCTGAAAGCCTACCAGCGCGGCGCCGCCGATTTCCTGTTCACGCCGGTCATCCCGCAGATCCTGCACGCCAAGGTCCAGGTGTTCGTGGCGCTGGCCACCAAGAACGAGGAACTCAAGCGCCAGACGCACAAGCTGAGCCAGCGCACCACCGAGCTGACCGCCACCAACAAGCGCCTCACCCGCGAGATGGAAGAGCGCCAGGCGGCCGAAGCGAAAAGCCATGCCAAGGATGAATTCCTGGCCATGCTCGGGCACGAACTGCGCAACCCGCTGAGCGCCATCAGCAGCGCCGCCTCGCTGATCGGCCTGCCGGGCGCGCCCGCCGACACCGTCGGCCGCGCCAAGCAGATCATCCAGCGCCAGAGCCAGCACCTCTCGCGCATCGTCGACGACCTGCTCGACCTGTCGCGTGCCATGTCCGGCAAGATCTTGCTCGACAAGCAAACCCTGGACGTCTCCGCCCTCGTCTCCGCCTGCCTGGAAACGTTCAAGGCCACCGGCCGCACCGGTAATTACCTGGTCAATGTCGACATGAAACCAGGCTGGGTCGACGGCGACCCGACCCGCCTCGAACAGATCGCCACCAACCTGATCGACAACGCCCTCAAGTACACCCCGCCCGGCGGTACCATCGACATTGCGGTGACCGACAGTGGCAACGAGATCGTGCTCGAAGTGCGCGATACGGGCGTGGGCATTTCGGCCGAACTGCTGCCCCATGTGTTCGACGTCTTCGTACAGGGCAGCATCACGCTCGACCGCGCGCAAGGCGGCCTGGGCATCGGCCTGGCCCTGGTGCGGCGCCTGGTCGAGCTGCACGGCGGCAAGGTTTCAGCCCACAGCGAGGGCGCCAGCGCCGGCTCCACCTTCGTCATCCGCCTGCCGCGCGCGGCTCCCGTGGCGCCAAGCGCTAGTCCGGCCCCGGCCGCCTTGCCGCTTGACAGCAAGCCCGCCATCCTGCTGATCGAAGACAACGACGACGGCCGCGAAATGATGGCCACCATGCTCGGCGCCTACGGCTACCAGGTGCGCCATGCGGCCGACGGCGTGCAGGGCGTGCAAATGGCGCGCAGCTTCCTGCCCGACGTCGCGCTGGTCGACATCGGCCTGCCCGGCATCGATGGCTATGAAGTGGCACGCCGCCTGCGCCAGGGCAGCGACACCCGCCACATCAAGCTGATCGCGCTGACCGGCTACGGCCTGGCCGACGACCAGCGGCGCGTGCTCGAAGCGGGCTTCGACAAGCACCTCGTCAAGCCGGTCGACATCGCCCACCTGCTCGACGCCATCGGCCAGTGCGCGGCCACTGCGGCCGATTAAATTCCGGCCAGGCGCGCGGCGGCAGCCCTACATGGTTGCCGCCACCTCATCCTCGCGCAGCGCCATTTCCTCGGCCAGGGCCGTCAGGTCCAGCTTGTTTTTCTTCGCCTTCGGAAACATTTCCTTCTCCTCTTCCTGGACGTGGTGCGCGATCTGTTCCGACAACACCTTCACCTTGGCGTCGTACAGCTCATCCTCCGGGTCCATTTCCTGCAGCTGCGCGATCAGGTCCTTCGCACTGGCATGCTCGACGACGGCCTCGTCGACCAGTTCCTCATTGTCGCCGCTGGCCTCGCGCACGGCCGGATAGAAAATCTCTTCCTCGATCGTGGCGTGCAGGGTCAGCGCGGTGCAAACCTGGTCGGCAATCTTTTTCTTGCGGTCATTGTCGTCCTCGCCCAGTGCCTCGTACTGCCTGAACAATTCTTCCACCTCGCGATGATCCTCGGTCAGCATCGCGATGGCATCCTTCTTTGTCGTGTTCATGGAAAACTCCCTCATCTGATGAAAAAAGTGGCAGACAACCGAAGCGCCAGATTGTCTAAAAAGCCGGGCCCCGTATGTGCGGCACTTCACCGTGCGGGCCCGCGCGACGCCGCGACAAGCGCGCGCAAGCTGTTGTATGATTTGGGAAACATTCTTAGAGCCCAGCATGACCCTACCGCCCTCCCCCCAGACCGACACCGGACCGGACCGCCAGCCTGACCAGCGCAGTGCCGACCTGACCGAACTGCTCGGCCACCTGACGACTTGCTGGGACGACGAACGACGCCTGCTGGCGCGCAAGCTGCACGACAGCCTGGGCTCATCGATGACGGCCCTGACCATGCACCTGGCCCTGCTGACCCAGCAACTGCCCAAGGAAAAAGCGCTGCAGGACCGCAGCGCCCAGATGAAGCAGCTCCTGATGACCATCATCAACACCAACCGCGACATGCAGTTGTCGCTGTGGAACGATAAGCTGGAGTTTCTTGGAATTAAATCGGCCATCGCCGAGCTGGTCAGCGATTTCGGCAAGGAGCACCACGTGGTGGCGCGCTGCAGCCTGCCCGACGACGATGAAACCTATGCGCGCGAGCATGGCGTGGCCCTGCTGCGCGCCTTGGAAGAAGGCTTGCGCAATATTGCCGCGCATGCTGGCGCGACCGAAATCGATGTCATTCTTGACGATGGCGGCGACGAGATCATGCTCACGGTGCGCGACAATGGCGTGGGACTGGGCGGTCGCTCGGGCGAGTCGTCCGGCTGCCACGGACTGCGCCTGCTGCGCGAGCGGGCCGCCTATTTGGGCGGAGCGCTATCGGTGATGCCGGCCCAGCAGCGCGGCACGGTCATGACCCTGACCCTGCCCAAGGCGCCAGTCCCGCAGACGGCGGTCAGCGGATGATATCGTTGAGTCGATGATTCGATGATTCGATGATTCGATGAGTCGATGAGTCGATGAGTGTCAATTCTGGCACTGGCAGAATTGATGGGGAACCGATGTTCAAATGCGTCCTTTTTGCGGGGGATGCCCCTGTTACGCCTTGCGCGAGCGGCGACGTTTCGCCGCACCCAGCAAGGCAATGCCGGCGCCCGGCCTCAGCCAGGTTTGCGGTTCCGGAACGGCGGCGAGCCGGCAGACGTGAGGGTGCGGGAAGAAGCACAACACGGCCACGGCGCGCCGACATATCCACGTGAGCGGGTACGACCCTTGGCTTGGGACCTGTCATTTCCCCCACTGGCAGAACTGACTGTCCGCCACTAACAGAAATGATGGGGATTGACGTGTAAACGGGATCTTTGTTGCGGCGTCTGCTCGATTACGCGTTACGGGAGCGGCGGCGTTTGGCCGCGCCGAGCAGCGCAATGCCGGCGCCCAGCATCAGCCAGGTTTGCGGTTCCGGAACAGCGCTGATGGCAAACTTGGTCTCGGGCGTAAAGTTATGCCTGTAGACGGATCCTCCGTTCGGATTCCAATCGGTTTCGTACACGGAATAGAACGAATCGTTAGCGCGGTACGAATGCACCGTCTGTTCCCACCATCCGGTGCCCCATTGCCCGGTTTGAGTCACACTATAGGTGTCGAAATTCAACACGGAACCGGGCGTATACGAAAAGTCGCTCATTCCACAGCGGACCGAGCCTGTGCAGTTCAAGAAGGAGTTACCGTAAATGGTAAAGGAGATCAGTTCAGAGCCGGAAAAAGTTCCGTTGTGATCCCGATCCTCGGCGTAAAAGCGTCCCTTGAGCACGTAGTTCGGATCGAAAGGGCCATACTGTGGCTGAGGACTACTCGCGGTAGAGAAAACCGGCACAAATCCCGAGTAGGACCAGTCGAATCCCTGCACTTGGGCGTGACTCGACAGGGCGCACCCCATCAGTGCCAAACCACACATCATTTTCTTTATCATTTCCATCCCTTTGCGGTTAATTTACAAAATAGAAATCGTAGCAATAAAAGAACAGGCTGTAATGGCTTTTTTTGTAACATTGCAACAATGTGCGCGGTGGATGAGCCACGCCTTTCCCCACCTGTTGGCACAGGACGGTTGCGCGCAGGCGCGCTTCGCGCCGCCTGGCGCCGCCATGATGCCGGTGCCAGGCCCGACTTGTTGTACTACGCCTTGCGCGAGCGGCGCGAGCGGCGTTTGGCCGCGCCGAGCAGCGCAATGCCCGCGCCCATCATGAGCCAGGTTTGCGGTTCCGGAACGGCGCTGATGGCAAACCTGGTCTGGGCGGTGACTTCATAGTCGTGCACGCTCCCGACCGACCAGTCGTTTTCGTAGGAAGTATAGAAGCGCCGGCCTGCCTCGAATCCGCGCGTCGTACGCGACCAGCCTTCACGCCATTTGCCGGACTCGACGGAGTCGTAGGCGGAAAAGGTCAACGCGCCACCCGGCGTGAACGAAAAATTGCTCACCCCACACTGGCGCACACTGGTGCAGTTCGTGAACGATTGGCCGTAAATGGTAAAGGAGGTAACTTCCTCGGAAGAAAACACGCCATTCAGATCGCGGTCTTCGGCGAAGAAACGCCCGTTGAGCACGTGGTTGGGATTGAATTCGCCATACTTGGGTTCAGGATGGTTCTGCGACCCCCCACGACGGTAAAAATCCGGTGTACGCCCAGGCGAAGCCCTGCACCTCGGCATGGCTCGACAGCGCGCATCCCATCAGTGCCAGCCCACACATCAGTTTCTTGATCATTTGCATCCCTCGTTATGATTGATTTGCAAAATTACAAGCGTATCAATAAAGCAAGATGGCTGCAATGGCTTTTCATGTGGCAGTCGCCCATGCCACAGCGCTTCAGGGCGGCGTTAGCTGGGGCGGTGGCGGGGACGGCATCACGCCGACATTGCGCGAGAAGGACGTAGGGCCTGGCGAAGAACCGGGCGCACCGTCCGGCCGCCACGGCCTGCACCTGCTGCGCGAGCGCGCCCGCGATTGGAGCGGGGCGCTGTTGCCCATGCCGGCCAGCCACGTGGCACGGCCATGACGCCGCCCGGCCCGAAACGTGCCCGGCGCCCGGCAGGTCCGTTGACCTGCCCAGGAACGCAACTACCCGGTCACGCCTTGCGCGAGCGGCGCCGCTTTGCCGCGCCGAGCAGCGCAAGGCCCGCACCCATCATCAGCCAGGTTTGCGGCTCCGGAACGGCGCTGATGGCACTGATGGCAAACTTGGTCTCGGGTTTGAACACATAGCTGTACGAACGCGCCCCCGACATCGACCAATCGTTTTCGGTCACGGAATAGAATTCGGATCCGGTGCGGTACGAATTCGTATATCGCGACCACCCGCTGCCCCATTGCCCATATTCAGAGACGTCATAGGCGTCAAAATTCAATACCGAACCGGGGGTATACGAAAACGTGGTCAATCCACAGCGTTCTGGAGCTTTGCAGTCCAGCTTGGATTGCCCGCCGATCGAAAACAACGTCACTTCCGACAGTGAAAAACTGCCGTTCTTGTCGAGATCCTCGGCAAAGAAGCGCCCAGTGAACGTGGTGCTCGGATCAAAGTGGCCATCTTCTCCCCAGGGAGTCATCTCACTGGACCAGTGAGGCGTAAACCCCGAAAACGTCCAGTCGAATCCCTGCACCGCGGCCTGGCTCGACATCGCACACCCCATCAACGCCAGCCCGCACATCAGTTTCTTCACCATTTTCATCCTTCTTTCTAACGTTATTTTACAAAGTTGCAATTATATCAATTAAAGAAAAGGGTGCAATGGTGCTTTTTTAACAGCGACACGCGCTGCCGTCGCGGCTTTAGTGCCGCTTTCCGTGAGGCATGGGCGCAACGACATCGTGCCGCGACCTTGCACGGCAACGGCGGACGCTGCCGGTAATGCTGGCCCGGCAAGACCCCGTCAGACCTTGCGCGAGCGGCGGCGTTTTACCGCACCGAGCAACGCAATGCCGGCACCGAGCATCAGCCAGGTTTGCGGTTCCGGAACGGCACTGATGGCAAACCTGGTCTGCTCGGTGATGTCATGGGAGTACCCGTCCGCGCCCGACCCGCTTTCGCGGTAGGTGTAGAAGCCTCTAGCTGTCCGGAAACCGCGCGTGGTGATGATTCGTACGCCGTTGTCGTGCCGGTAGTCAACGGTGTCGAAGGCCGAAAAGGTCAACGCGCCACCAGGGGTGAACGAAAAATTGTCGACGAAACATGTGCGATCACCCCTGCAGTCCATGAACGATTCACCGTCAATGGTAAAGGAAGTAAGTTCCGCGACCGAAAAAACGCCATTCTTATCGCGGTCGTCGGCGAAGAATCGGCCCTTGAGCACGAGCGTGGGATCGAATTGGCCATACTCGGGCTGAGGATTGGACGACGACGAATACGATGGCAAGAAGCCGGTATACGACCAGTCGAAACCCTGTACCTCGGCCTGGCTCGACAGCGCGCATCCCATCAGCGCAAGTCCACACATCATTTTCTTGATCATTTGCATCCCTTTATTTTCAACGATTTAACAAAATTACAAGCATATCAACAAAATAATGGTGGCGCCATGGCTTTTTTCGCAATATGACGGAGGGGGTCATGCAGCAACGCTTCAGTGCAATTTGACTTGCGGCGTGCTGCGCTTGATCAGGAAGCGCGCCAGCGCCAGCACGCCGGTCCGCACATGACCGGGCACGGCCGCGTGATGCATCAGGTGCAGGCTCACGTGCATCCTGCGCGCAAAGAAGCCTTCGACGAACCAGCTCAAGCCTTTTAGCGAACCCATCAGACTGCCGATGGTGGTGGTCTGGCCGGGCGACACCAGCGAGCCGTCATCCTTGTGCTCGTACGGTTTGCTTTGCGGTGTCTTGTCAGGCTGTTGGCACAGGAGGAGCGCTTTCTACCGTTGGCAGAAATGAACTCGCAGGGATGCCATTACCCGTTATTTGTTGCGCGAGCGGCGGCGTTTCGCCGCACCGGGCAGCGCAATGCCGGCGCCCAGCATCAGCCAGGTTTGCGGTTCCGGAACCGCGCTGATGGCAAATTTGGTCTCGGGCGTAAAGTGATGGCTATAGACCGCGCCACCGGACGACGACCAATCGTTTTCGTAAATGGTAGGGAAGTAGCGGCCAGGGATGAACGTACGGCTCGTGTTGAACCACCCGTCGCCCCAAACCCCGTATTCCGCCGAATCGTAGGCGTCGAACTTCAACGGCGAACCGGGTGTGAACGAAAAATTGCGAAGCATACATTGGCGAACGCCTGTGCAGTTCATGAAGGACTCACCGTCAATGGTAAAGGAGCTCACTTCAGTACCGGAAAAAATCCCGTTGTGATCGAGGTCCTCCGCGTAGAAGCGCCCCTGGAGCACCTGGTTCGGATCGAAGGTGCCATACTGTGGCGCGCGACGCGTTTCGGTAGCGTAGGAAGGCAGAAATCCCGTCTACGTCCAGTCGAAGCCCTGCACCGCGGCCTGGCTCGACATCGCACACCCGATCAAACCCAAAGCGCATATCAGTTTCTTCATCACCGTTGTAGCTTCCATTTAAGCTATTTAACAGTGTTGTCATCGTATCAATGAAATAAGATTTCAACAATAACAAAAAGGCACTTTCAGGAAGGTACAAACAGGCTAAGAAAAAAGGCTTGACCTTCAGTGCAGCTTGACCTGAGGCGTGCTGCGCTTGATCAGGAAGCGCGCCAGCGCCAGCACGCCGGTCCGCACATGACCGAGCACGGCTGCGTGATGCATCAGGTGCAGGCTCACGTACATCATGCGCGCAAAAAAGCCTTCGACGAACCAGCTCAAGCCCTTGAGCGAGCCCATCAGACTGCCCACGGTGGTGGTCTGGCCGAACGACACCAGCGAGCCGTAATCCTTGTACTCGTAGGGCTTCGTTTGCGGCGCCTTGCCGGCCTGCTGGCGCAGGAAAGTCGCGATCAGATAGTCGGCCTGCTGGTGCGCGGCCTGGGCGCGCGGCGGCACCAGCTTGCCCTCGGCATCGACGCAGGCGGCGCAATCGCCCATGGCGTAGATACCGGGCGCATCCTTGACGCGCAAGTAGCCGTCGACGTCGATCTGGCCGCCCTTCGCCAGCGGCAAGCCGAGCGTGGCCAGGAATTCCGGCGCGCGGATGCCGGCCGCCCACACGCACAGGTCGGACGGGTACACATTGCCGTTCTTGTCGCTGACCTGGTCGGGCGCGATGCTCGTCACGCGGCACTCGTTGACCACCTTGATGCCGCGTTCGTGCAGCAGCTTGAGGGCCGCGTTCGACACCCTTTCCGGCAGCGGCGCGAGGATGCGCGGCGCGCCTTCGAGCAAGGTGATGCGCACGTCCTGCTGCGGTTTGAGGTGCTGAAAACCGTAGGTGGTGTACACCGCGCTCGCTTCGCGCAGCTCGGCCGCCAGTTCGACGCCGGTGGCGCCGCCGCCGATGATGACAATATCGACCCCGGCCGCCGGCTCGACTGCCTTGCGCGCATCGGCCCGGGCCAGCAGTTTGAGCAGTTGCAGGCGGAAGCGTTCGGCGTCTTCGGTCGCGTTCAGGGAAATCGTGTATTCCTTGGCGCCCGGCACGCCGAAATAATTGGAGGTGCTGCCGACGGCAATCACCAGCGAGCCGAACTCGAGCGTGCGCTCGGGCAAGACCTCCTCGTCCTGGGGCGTGCGGATGGGGCCGATGGTCAGGCGCCGTGCCGCGGCATCGAGTCCGGTCAGGGCGCCGTAGACGAAGCTGAAGCCGTTATCGTGGGCCAGCATCTGGTAGGACAAGCCTTCCTGGTGGATATCGAGGGTGCCGGCGGCGACTTCATGCAGCGACGGTTTCCAGATGTGCGACAAGCGACTATCGACGAGAAACACCTTGGACGGGCCCAGCTTGCGGCCCAGTTTGCTGGCCAGTTCCAAGCCGCCAGCCCCACCACCGACAATCACAATTTCGCCGCGCAAGAGTATCTCCCTGAATTATTTGACAACGCCAGTCTACTGCGATCCGGGAAATTGCGCCCACGCTGTACAGGCGGGCACTGGCGCGCCGCTTGGCAAGCGTCAGTTTTTATCGCGCCCGTGACCATTGCCATGGCCATGTCCGTTGCCATGACCTTTTCCATGGCCGCGCTCCTTGTCATGATCGCGGTCCTTGCGGTCGTGACGATCGCGCCCGTCTTCGCGGTCGCGTCCATGGTGCTTGTCACGCCCGCCGCCGCGCATCTCGCGGTAACGCGGCGCATAGGTATTGGTGTACCAGTCGTCGCGCACGAAATACACCTGGCGCCCGCACGCGTCGTAGCGCGCGCAATGCTTGCTCCATTTTTTCATGTGCCCAGGCGGCACCCGCAGATACATCGGCTCCGGCGCCACGCGCACATGCCGTTCGACCAGCACCGGCTGCGTATAGACCACGGGCGGGCGGCCGAAGTCGCCCAGCTCGATGCGTCCGTAGTACGCCGGTTGTCCGATATGGATGCTGACATTGGTCTGGGCCTGCCCGGACAGGCTCGCGCCCAGCAGGACGGCGGCGATGATCACGCTTTTCATGGTTGCCTCGCAAAGAAAGTCAACGCGCCCGGCAGGCGCGCCGTCAGCCGCCGGCGCCACGCGCCTTGCTGCTCACATCCATAAGTTTAACAAAAGCAACAGCCAGGTCGGTACGCAAACGCACACAGCCTGGCTCACATGGCGCGGAACAAGGCCATGAACGGCTGGCTCACGGCCAGCGTCTCGGGCCGGGTGCGCAGGCGCAGCACCCCGCGTCCGGTGTCGTCGCGCGCCACCGAAGCGATCGCCTTGAGGTTGACGATGGTCGAGCGGTGAATCTGGCGGAACATGGCCGGATCGAGCACCTCGAGCAGTTCGCGGATGGGTTTGCGCAGCAGCGACTCGCCCTGGGCCGTCATCACCACCGTGTACTTGCTGTCGGCCTGAAAATACGCGACATCCTCGACCATGATCAAGCGCGTTTCCGTTCCCGCGCTGGCGGTCAGCCACACCAGCGGTTCCGGCCGGGCCGGCTGCGGCAGCTCGCGCCCCAGCTGGCGCAGCAGGGCCGCCAGCATGCCGGCGTCCGGGGTGCCGCTGGCCAGGCGCGCCTTCACCCGCTGCACCGTGGCGGCCAGGCGCGCCGGCGCCACCGGCTTGAGCAGGTAATCGACCGCACCGCGCTCGAACGCATCGATCGCATACTGGTCGTAGGCGGTCACGAACACCACTTGCGTGGCCGGGCTGACCTCGGCCAGCGCGGCGGCCACGTCCAGCCCGCTCAGCCCGGGCATGCGGATGTCGAGGAATGCCACCTGCGGCTGGTGCGCGGCAATCGCTTCGAGCGCGCTGCCGCCATCGTCGCAGGCGGCCACGATGCGCAACTCCGCCCAGGCGCTGGCGAGCAGCTGCACCAGCGCATCGCGCAGCAGCGGCTCATCTTCGGCAATGACGCAATCAACCATGCAGCTTCTCCTCCACCAGTGCCGTGCCTGCGGCGCGATACGGCACGCTGATCGTCGCCGCCACCCCGCACGGATAGTTCGACACGATGGTAAAGCCCGCGCCGCTGCCGTACGCCAGGCGCAGCCGCTCGCGCACATTGCGCAGGCCGATCCCGGTGCCGCCCCCTTCGGCCGAAAAGCCGCGTCCATCGTCGGCCACCGTCAGCGCCAGCGCGCCGTCGTGCACGCGCGCGATGATCCACACCGTGCCGCCGCCCGGTTTCGGCTCCAGCCCGTGCTTGATGGCGTTTTCGACCAGGGTCTGCAGCATCATGGCGGGAAACGGCGCCCCGTGCAATTGCGCCGCCACCTCGACCTGCAGGCGCAGGCGCGGCCCCATGCGGATGGCCAGGATGTCGAGATAGGCGCGCACGCGCTCGAGTTCATGACCCAGGGTCGCGAGCGCATCGTCGGTGCGCGGCAGCGAGTTGCGCAGGTAGGTGATCAGGTTACCCAGCATCTCGTCGGCGCGCGCCGGATCGCTGCGGGTCAGCAATTGCGCATTGGCCAGGGTGTTGTAGAGAAAATGCGGTTCGACCTGCGCATGCAGCAAGGAAAGCTTGGCGACGGTCAGCTCCTTCTCGGTCGCCGTCTGGATCGCCGCCGCCTGCTCGCTGCGGCGCCGCTCGGCCACCCGGCGCGCCACGGCGCGGCCGATGGCGTCCGCATTTTCGAGGTTGGCGCCGGCGTCGAGCAGGAACCAGTCGGTCCAGGCCCAGCGTTCCGGTTCGCAGATCAGGGTCACGCTGCCGGCATCGCCATTCGGCGTGACGGTGACGATGACCTGGTTGCCGCTCGGCCCGGTGTGGCCGGTCATCTGAAACAGCAAGCCGCCGCGGTAAGGATGCAGATAACGGATCTTGGCGCGCACCTGCAGGCTGTCGCGCGCGCTGTCGACCTGCTCGGCGCCGGGCAATTCGCGGATGGCGGCATCGATGATGTCGAACGTCTCGCCGGCCTCGAACGGCACTTCGATCTGGCGCCGCTGGCGGCTGGCCAGGGTGCCGGGATTGACCTCGCCGGTGAGCAGGCGCACCCGCCGCACATGCGAAAACGCGGTCACCGCGGCAAACCCTGCCGCGCCCAGCACCAGCAGCACCAGGGCGCCGCCGCTGTCGCGGTCGTGCAGCAGCGTTTGCCCCACCGTGATCGCCAATATCGTATTGGCGATGGTCCACGCCAGGGTCACGCGGAAGATAAAAAAGAAACTCGTCATGATCAGCAATTCCAGTCAGGGAGGGGTGAAACGACTATAGCAAGCACTCCCTGGCGGGCGGGACCGAATCCGACGAAACCGCGCCGGCGCCGACGAACGCCCGCTTTGCGTCTCCATTTGCCAGTGTTTGCGGAACGCAAGATAGCACACCCGACAAGCTTGTCTCAAGCCGCCCTATCTGTGCCACCCGCGCCACCACCGCGCGGCAATTGCGCAACATCGGCAAGCCAATCGGCACAGCGCTTTAGATCCATATCAAGCTTTGCTCCAAGGCGCTGCGGGCGCTGTTTTTCCATGAAAAATCGCAGGTACTATTCCCTTGCAGAAAGAGCTTCTGCAAAGAAAAACCCCAACCGAAGAAACTAAGGAGCTGGAATGAACACAACGATCAAGCAGCAGCGCACCCTGTCGACCCTGGCCGTACTCGCCGTCATCGCCGCCGGCCTGGGCCTGGGCGCGCCAGCGTACGCCGCGCAAGCGACGGCCACCGCCGGCGGCACCGTGGTCACCCCGATCGCCATCGTGGTCGGCACCAACCTGGCGTTCGGCACCTTTGCCGCCGCGGCCGGCGGCACCATCACCGTCAGCACCAGCGGCGTGCGCGCCGTCAGCGGCGTGGTGGCGATGGGCGCGGCGGCCACCTCGGCGGCCAAGTTCGACATCACGGGCGAGCCGGGCAGCACCTACGCCATCACCCATTCGGGCACGGCGGTACTGACCAACACCGGTGGCGGCGGCGAAACGATGGCGCTGGCCAAATTCAGCGACCTGACCGGCGCCAACGCCACCTCCGGCGATGTGTCCACCGGCACCCTGTCCGCCGGCGGCACCCAGTCGCTGTATGTGGGCGGCACCCTGACCGTGGCCGCCAACCAGGCTCCTGGCACCTATGCCGGCAACGTCATCGCCACCGTTGAATACAACTGACGCGCGTTTGCGCTGCCGCCGCTTGCTGCGGCGCAGCGGCACGCTCGGCGTGGTTGCCTGCCTGCTGGCAGCCACGCCGGCGCGCGCCCAGCTGAAGGCGGTAGCCGCCGGCGACCTCGCCTTCGGCCGCTTCGCCGCCGTTTCCACCGGCTTCGTCAGCGTCGGCACAACCGGGGCAAGATCGTCCGGCGGCGGCGTGGTGCTGCTCACGTCGGCGGGCGCGCCGGCCAGGTTCACCATCAGCGACAAAAAGCCGGCCAATGCCAACCTGGTCTACATCGTCAGCCTGCCGGCCAGCGCCAGCATCAGCAACGGCGCCTCAAGCATGACCCTGACCAATTTCGTCAGCTCCCCGGCCGGCGCCGGCGTGCTCTCCGGCGGCACCCAGGTGCTCGCGGTCGGCGCCACGCTGCAGGTGGCGGCGGGCCAGAGACGCGGCAACTACAGCGGCAACTTCAACATCACCATCGAATATCAATAGCCGATCATCATCCTGCGAGGCCCATCATGCTCTCCACCTTCTCCTTCACGCGCGCCTGGCGCCTGCTCGCGGCAGCCGTCCTGATGGCCGCCCTGCCCCTGCAGGCGCTGGCCGGCCTGATGCTCAATCCGACCCGCGTGGTGTTCGTCAAGAACCAGCGCGCCGCCCAGGTCGAACTGATCAACAGCGACAGCACGCCCGCCACCTACCGTATCAGCCTGGTCAACCGGCGCATGACGGAGAACGGCGAATTCACCGGCGCCGACACGGCCGGACCGGACGACCGCTTCGCCGATACGATGCTCAGCTTCTCGCCGCGCCAGGTCACCCTGCTGCCCGGCACCGCGCAAGTGGTGCGCGTCATGCTGCGCAAACCGGCCACCCTGGCCGCCGGCGAATACCGCTCGCACCTGCACTTCGAAAAACTGGCCGACACCGGCGCCGCCAGCAGCGTGGAAACGCAAGCAGCCAACGCGCAGCAGATCGGAGTGGTCCTCAACACCCTGATCGGCGCCTCGATTCCCGTCATCGTGCGGCACCAGACCGAGGGTGCCAGCGTGACCCTGAGCGCGCTCGACGTGCAGCGCGGCGCCAAGGGTGCGCAGCTATCGTTCCAGATCGCGCGCAGCGGCGACAGCTCGGTGTACGGCGACGTCAGCGCCACCTTCGTGCCGCAGGGCGGTTCCGAGCACGTGCTGGCCAAGGCCGCCGGCGTGGCCATCTACACCCCCAACCCCATGCGCCGCGCCAGCCTGAATTTGACCATGCCGCCCGGCGTGACGCTGGCGCGCGGCACCCTGCACCTGCGCTTTCGCGAGCGCGCCGAAGCCGGCGGCGCCGTACTGGCCGAAGCCACGCTCGCCCTGCCCTGACCGGATGCGGCCGAGCGCGTCGCCATGCGCCCCCACCGCCTGCGTCGGCGCACCTGCCAGCGCTGCATGCTGTTGTTGCTGCTATTGCTGCCCGTGCTGGCACTACCGGCGCCCGCGCGCGCGGGCGCCGCCGACGGGCCCGACCTGGTGCTCGAAGTGCGGCTCGGCGAGCATCTGGTGTCCGACGCGCTGGGCGCCTACCAGCATGGCGACGACGTCTACCTGCCGCTCGGCGAACTGGCGCGCATGCTCACCATTGCGATCCGCACCGAGCCGGCCGAGGGCCTGGCCAGCGGCTACATCCTCGACGAACAGCGCGGCTTCCGGCTCGACCTGGCGCAGCGCCTCGTGATCGAAGGCGAGCGGCGCGCCACGTTCGATCCGGCGCGGGTAAAACGCCAGGCTGACGACCTGTACGTCGCCAGCCGCCTGCTGGCCCGATGGCTGCCGGTCGACCTCGACATCGACATGGCCAGCCTGGTGCTGCGCGTGCGTGCGCGCGAAAAACTGCCGCTGCAGGCGCGCCTGGAACGCCAGTCGCGCGGCGGCACGGCGCAGCACCATGACGGCGGCCCGGCGCCCGTCTACGCCCGCCTCGACACCCCCTACGCGCTGGCCGGCATGCCCTTCATCGACCAGACCGTGGCCCTCGACGCGCGCCGCCGCGGCACCACGCTCGACTACACCGCCTACCTCACGGCCGACCTGGCGGGCATGGAGGCCGCGCTCTACCTCAACGCCGGCAAGGCCGCCGGCGGTGCCACCGGGCGCCTGACCCTGGCCCGCAACGATCCGGACGCCGGCCTGCTCGGTCCCCTGCGCGCGCGCGCCCTGCAAATCGGCAGCGTGCTTGCGCCGGGCGTGGGCGACATCGCGCTGGCCAGCACCAACGGCACCGGCGTCGCCGTCTCCAACCGCGCGCTCGGCCAGCCGGCGCGCACCGACCGCCATACGCTGCAGGGCGATCTGCCGCCCGGCTGGGATGTGGAGCTGTACTTCAACGACGCGCTGATCGGCTTCCAGCAGGCGCGCCCCGATGGCCGCTACCGCTTCGACGACCAGCCGCTGATCTACGGCAGCAACGAATTCCGCCTGGTGTTCCACGGCCCGCTGGGGCAATTGCGGATTGAGCGCCACAGCTTCCTGATCGACCAGGCCGTGCTGGCCCCGGGCGCCGTCGCCTACAGCGCCAGCCTCCAGGGCGACCAGCACGGCGGCGCGCGTGCGCTGATCCAGGCCGAAGTGGGCCTGGCGTCCCAGCTCAGCGCCAGCGGCGGCGTGGTACGCCTGGCGCTGGACGGCCAGGACAAGCGCTACGCCAACCTCGGCCTGCACGGCTACTGGCGCGCACTGCTGGTCGACGCCGCCCTGGCGCGCGCAAACGACGGCGGCAAGCTGGCCCGCATCGGCCTCAAGACCCGGATCGGCGGCATGGCGTTGGGCGCCAGCCATGCGCGCCTGGACGGCTTTGTCAGCGAACTGTTTTTGCCGGGAGCCGACCCGCTGCGCAGGCGCGACGAACTGCGCCTGGACGGGCTGCTGCCCGGCGGCGGCCCCGTGCCCATGCCGCTGTCGCTGCAGGTGCGGCGCGAGCGGGTGGCGTCCGGCGCCACCCGGCACGAAGCCGGCGCGCGCCTGTCGGCCTACCGCCAAGGCACGGCGGTCAGCGCCGGCGCGCTGTGGCGCGAAGTGGACGGCGTGCGCCGCGCCGACGGCAGCGTGCAAGCGAGCCGGCGCGTGGCCGGCATTGGCGTGAGCGGGCAGCTGCAAGTGGCGATCGTGCCCGACGCCGCCGTCTCGGCGCTGGCGCTGGCGGCCGACAAATTCGTCGGCGACGGCTACCTCCTCAACGCCGCCGTCACCCGCACCTTCGCCGACCGGGAACTGCGCTGGGGCGCATCCCTCAACAAAGGCGTCGGCAGCGTCGGCGTCGGCCTGAACGCGTTCTACACCAGCCGCGGCGACTACGGCGGCGGAGTGCAGCTGTTCATGGCGATCGGCCAGGAACCGAGGAGCGGGCGCTGGCTGCACGACGCCGTGCCGATGGCGGCCACCGGCGCGGCGTCGGTGCGCGTCTTCCTCGACAAGAACCGCAATGGCGTGATGGACGGCGACGACGAGCCGATCAAGGGAGCCGGCTTCGCCGTCAATGGCGGCACCCACCTGGCGCGCAGCGGCGCCGACGGCGTGGTCTACCTCAACCGCCTGCCGGCGCACCAGCACGTCGCCATCGCGGTCGATCCCGCCACCTTGGAAGACCCGCAATGGCAGGCGCGCGAACCGGGGCGGCGGCTGGTGCCGCGCCCGGGCAAGGTCACCCGGCTGGAAATCGCGATCGGCATCACCGGCGAAATCGACGGCACCACCTATCTGATGGGTACGGGAGGCAAGCGCGGGATGGGCGACTTCGAGCTCGAACTGCTCGACCGGCGCGGCACGATCGTCGGCAAGACCACCAGCACGGCCGACGGCTACTACGTGCTGGGCGGCGTGGCGCCGGGCGACTACCTGCTGCGCCTTGCCCCGGCCCAACTGGCCAGGCTTGGGCTGCAAGACAGCGGCATGCACCTGATCACCATCGACGCCGCCGGCAGCATCGTCAACGGCAAAGACTTCCACGTCACCAAATAATGCTCAACCGGGGTCAGACCTCCGGCTCGAAACATTTCCTCTCCCCCAAACCGGGGTCAGAGCTTTAATTAGCAACATTTAACAAAAAACGCGCAAAACAATATCAATCCGGCTGTTTCCTTCTGACGAACCAGCGCTCCCGATGTCCGCCAGGCGGACGGGCGATGGCGCACAAGCCGGCCTCGGTCAGGCCAGCCTCGCCAGATTTAACAATGTTTCGAGTCA